>JANNDQ010000540.1:0-10550 GCA_031387965.1 Chamaesiphon sp. OTE_75_metabat_567 | reverse complement strand
GGGAAAGTACTAGTACCAGCTGTCGCGACGATTTCGGGTACTTGGCTCGGAATGCTCAGTTTAGCAATTGCTTCATCAGCAGTCACAGCTGGTGGCTGTGGAACGTCTGGAGTTCCTTGGATACTAGTGACATATACACCTTGAGGGCAAGATGCAATGTACTTGTTTGCTGGGCTAGCTTTGTCGAGAGCGGTTAATCTGCCAGCGCCAACTAATACTTGGTGGATATAAGCAGCGACATCGGCACGAGTTGCGACGGTGTTGGGGCCAAAGTTACCACCAGGGAGCTTGCTGCTGTCGTACTCAACACTCACAGCTACACAACGTTGAGTTGCAGCAATTAAGGCATTTTGACCGTAGCTAGGTACTTGAGCTGCATCACCAAATACGCCATTGATATCTAGGTTGCCAGATGGTTCTAGTTTGCTACCGTTAACCAAGGAAACTAAACTTTGAATCCGAATAATATTTTGCTTAGGTGCAAAGGTACCGTTAGGGTATCCAGATAAAAATCCACTTTGGTAAGCTTTTTGGATGACTTCAGCCGCCCAGTATTTTTTAGGTACATCCTTAAAGTTACGTCCAGCCCGAACTGATTTCAGCTCAAAAGCTTTGTTTAGTAGTGCTGCAAATTCAGCCCGAGTTACTGGTTGGTCTGGCTTAAAGGTACCATCGGGATAGCCTTTAATAATGTCTTTTTCAACTAAAGCTTTGATAAAAGGTTCTGCCCAGTTGCCACCAACATCGCTAGCTTGAGCGATTTGATTTGATGCAGGGGTTGCTGCTGGACTGCTGTTTACTTTCAAAGATTCAGCCAAAGGTGCAGATGCGGCAACCTTAGTTAAAGAATTCGCTCCAGTTGGATCAGCAAATGCAGGACTAATCGCAATCAGTACACCTGTAAAGAGCGAACCTAGCATTAGAGATGCAATTCGACCGATCTGAGCACGTTTGAAATTAGATGGTTGTTTATTTTGGTTCATGGTTTCCCTAGTGCACTCCTCACCGGAAAAGTTGTCACTTTACAGTCTACTGTAAATTCCCGGATCGAGAGAAATTAGTTGTTTAATTTAAGTTTACATAATTACTGGACGATCTTTGCGTCATTTTGTTCGATCCATCGGCTAAATTTATACATAATTTTCCCAATAGACATAAACATCAAAACGTTGAACCGATTGCCCTCAGCTTCAATTTCTGTAAATTCAGATATTTGGCTGAGTACATTTTTCCAGAAAAAATATACCGTAGATGTACTGGTAAAACTTTCACAAGCAGTTCTTCATCATTATGATTGATTAAAATCATTCAGTTTAGATCGCTTCAATCAACCATGTTGCCCACCTCTTACACCACACAGGCAATGCTAATTGCAAGCGCATAAATGCAGGTCGGAAATCGAGGTTTGAACTCGATTAAAAAATTAATTTTCAACTTGTTAAAAACCGTCGATCGTGTCATAATACTATGTCCACTAAAAGCCGATCTTTGTTGAGTATTGAAGCTACTGCTGCGACTCTGGAAAAACTTATTAATGCACTATCCAATAATCAGAAGTATACGATCCTGACGTTTGTTGACATCAGTTTGTTCCTAACTTCGATTAGTGCAGCGATTGGCTTTGAGCGAGGATTTGACCTGATGCCAATGGAAATGTGGCACCAGGCAAATTTTATTGGACTGGAGATCGCGATTAAGATTGGATTATTTTGGACTTTTAGTGTTTACCAGCAAGTATTACGATATGCCGAAGGCGAATTTATCTTCACGATCGCCAAAGCAGTACTAGCTGGTAGCGTCGCAATCTCGATTATTAATAGTTTATTTGGGGGTTCAGTAATTCCAGCTTCTGTCCTACTGAGTGACAGTATGTTGACCCTGATTTTAGTAATTGCTTTCCGATTGTCTGTCAGGCTGACTTTAGGCAAAATGCGACTGATTAACTACCCAAGTAAAAAGACAGGTGGTGTCGTAATTTATGGAGCTGGCAGTGCTGGCTGCATCCTTGCCCATGCCTTGGCTGGCGAACATGGCAAAAGTCCGATCGGGTTTGTGGATGACAATCCCTACCTCCAAGGTCGGAATGTCCAAGGCACTAGGGTTTATGCTCCCGCCGAACTGCTTAAATTGAAAGCCACAGTCGGGTTTGAAGAGATTCTGCTAGCGATGCCCTCGATCGAAGGTCAGCGCAAACGTGAGATTTTAGAAAAGCTCCAAGTGCTAGGCGTACCCGTCAAAACGGTGCCCAGCATTACCGAAATTCTCAGTGGTCATGTCTCCGTAAATAAAGTTCGCGAGTTAGACATCGAAGATTTACTCGGACGCAAAACGATCGCTGCTCGTCCAGAATTACTCCAGCACGACATTACTGGTCGAGTCGTGCTCGTGACTGGTGGTGGCGGCTCGATCGGCTCGGAACTCTGTCGTCAAATTGCCAAACAGCAGCCAAAGTTACTAATCGTCTACGAGTTGCATGAGTTTGCCTTGTATCAAATGGACATGGAACTAGGTGAAAATTACCCACATCTACCTAAAATTGCTTGTTTGGGTTCTGTCACCGACGCACCAGCTTTTACCCGTGTGCTGAAAAAGTACGGCGTAGATACGATCTATCACGCTGCGGCTTACAAGCATGTCCCGATCGTTGAAGCGAATCCGATTTCGGGGATGGTCAATAATATCGGCGGGACACTGACTGCGGCTAAATGCGCGATCGATTGTCACGTTTCCAAATTTGTCTTGATTTCCACTGACAAAGCCGTCCGCCCCACTAATATTATGGGTGCCACCAAGCGAGTCGCAGAATTAGTGCTGCAAGGACTCGCTGACTTACCCAGTCATCGCACCTGCTTTACGATGGTACGGTTTGGGAATGTCTTGGGCAGCAGTGGTTCAGTGGTCCCCCGCTTCCGCGAACAAATCACCTCTGGTAAGTCGATCACGCTGACACACACAGACATCACTCGTTATTTCATGACGATTCCTGAAGCTGCGAGCTTGGTAATCCAAGCTGGGGCAATGGCTAAAGGTGGTGAGGTGTTCCTGCTCGATATGGGCGAACCTGTCAAAATCTACGACCTCGCAGCTCAGATGATCCGCTTACACGGGATGGAACCGCACCGAGATGTCCATATTGAAGTGACAGGTTTGCGTCCTGGTGAGAAAATTTACGAAGAGCTGTTAATTGATTGTCATGGTGCTTTAGTAACTGGACACCCAAAGATTTTTTGTGCGCGGGAGGCTAAACTAGCCTGGAAAGATCTGGCACCTCAGCTGACCAATTTACTCAATGCTGCCGCTGAATACGAAGTCACCGAATGTGTGGAAGCCCTGCACCTATTGGTACCAGAGTATCAACCAATGGGACAATACGCGAAAGTTAAAGTCTTAGAGATTTTAGAAGTTTTAGCCGTCTAGATACAGCAATAATTCAGGACAGCCATAAGAAACGCCCCTACAGGTTAGTTGTGTAGGGGCGTTGTTTTGATACTGATCTATGCTAATTACCAATAGCTAGGTGTCGGTGCAAGATGTGAATTTAGTCTAAGCACTAATCTTGAATCGACTCCTTCCGCTGAGAAAATCCCCAGGTAAAAATAATTGCAACGAGCGCGATCGTGACTTGTTCAGGAACTTCTAGATCGGGATATAGAGCGCGGACGAGCAGCTTGGCACCGACTAAACCGACGGCGATGTAGCCAGCATCTTCCAAGTGAGTATACTCATCCAACCAGCGGATAAATAAATCTGCCATAAACCGCAGTAAAATTATGCCGATCGTCGCACCCGTAATTACCAACCAGGTATCAGTTGATACTGCGATCGCTGTAGCCACACTATCGAGTGAAAAAGCCAGATCTGTAACGGCAATAATCGGAATTACTTGCCACAGCGAAGTGTACTGAGGACGTTGTTTTTCGCCATCTTCTCCCTTCTCGGCAGTAAAATATTGAAACACCAGCCAGAGGAGATAGGCAGCTCCCAAGACCTGGAATTGCCAGTAGCGTACCACCCAAGTCGCACCAACAATCAACGTCATCCGCAGAATATAGGCAAAGAGCAGGCCGAGGTTTAGAGCTTTGGGGCGCAAATTTTCGTCAACCAATCCTTGGGAAATGGAGGCGAGGGCGATCGCATTGTCAGCCGATAGTACGGCTTCTAGGGCAACGAGAACTAGCAGGAGAATAGGCGTAGACATACCAATATCTACTGGTAACTCGATCGGTTTGTCTATCATCGATAAAGTGAGTAAGGATGGGGGCAATTTAGGGCGATCAATTTTGGACTAGCATCGATACCCGAACTGGCTAGTAGATTTATTTACTAGCTAGTTAACATTTTACCAAAGATTTTGGTTGTTCCCTTAATCTCACGCCGATTTATCGACTCGGTAATGTAAGAATAGCTCCTGCTCGACGCGATCGACGCTCAGCAGTGTTAGTCTGGGCGCTAGTTCTGGCGTAAATCCCGATCCAGATACTGGGCTGGGCGCATTAGTCCCACCATAAATAAATGGACAGATCGTCAACCACAATTCATCAATAAAATTAGCTGCAAATAAACTCGCAGCTAACTCCGAACCACCTAAAAAGCAGATGGTTTCAACAGCTAATTCAGCTAGTTTGACCTTTACAGCTTGCCAGTCCAGATCTTTACCATCAGCAGTTTCACAGACTAAAACGCGATCGAAACTTTTGAGATCGAGCCAGTTAGTGGAGCCTTGGGTAGTTGTCAATAACCAACGCTCGATGGGCTGACTAAAAAATGGCAGCGTGGGATCAATTTTCCCGCTGCGCGAACAAATAATTTGGGGCGGTTGAGCTGATTTTCCGCGATCGAGTCTAGCTTGAATCAGCTCTGGCCTGGTTTCTAGGGCACTACCACCATCATTGAGCGTCCCACTCCCGACCAGCACTACATCAGAATTCATAATCTGCTCTTCTAGATGTGCAAAATCTTGCTTAGAGCCAAATGTGGGCGGCGATTTCGTCACGTCTGAAATCTTCCCATCTACTGTCATCGCTAAAACGAGGGTTGTTTTCATCGGATATTGGTTGTTAATTATCAATATTCTTGTCAAAACACTCTGTCAACGACGATGACTAGAGTAAAAAAACTTAGATTATTTAGTATTATTTGATACTTACGATTGAGATAAATGTGAGTATTTGCTTGATCTTAACCGATAAATCAGCCCAAGAAATCATCCGATTGGTAGGTAATGCTGGGACTGATTGAATCTTATGGCCCAACGAAAACTCGACTTTTGCCGTTAAACTGAGAACAGCATATTCTAATGACCAATTCTCATGTCAGACGATCGATCTTATCTATCTCAAAAAAATATCGACCCCAAGGACAGACTGATCTTTGCACTTGATGTCGAGAGCAGTACCCAAGCCCAGCAAATCGTCGAACAGCTTGATGATGCCGTGACATTCTATAAGCTGGGACTAGAGCTGTTCATGAGTGGACAATATTATGAAATGATCGATTGGTTACTAGCCCGTGATAAAAAAGTATTTGTCGATCTGAAATTTTTTGACGTGCCCCAAACTGTCGGATCGGCAGTCCGTCAATTGACGAATCGGGGCGTGAGTTTTGCGACAGTACATGGCAATGATGCGATTCTCACCGCCGCTGTCGAAGCAAAAAAAGAGCTAAAAATCCTCGCAGTTACCGTCTTGACAAGTCTCGATCGCAGTGACCTCAACGATCTTGGGTTTGAGTGCGATCCGCAAGCGCTAGTACTATCTCGCGCCAAACGAGCGCTAGCAATCGGCTGTGATGGGGTAATATCGTCGGGACTAGAAGCGCAAGCACTCAGAGACGATCTTGGGGCAAACTTCCTAGTTGTCACCCCAGGCATCAGACCAGTAGATAATACTGAAACAGAGCGTGGCGACCAAAAACGAGTAGTTGATGTCCACACCGCATTTACCAACGGAGCCGACTATATCGTCGTTGGTAGACCAATTAAACTCGCCGCAGATCCTTATCTCGCTGCCTCAGCAATCCAAAATACGATCGCTAGTATATTCCAATAAAAGTATGAGATTAGTTGCGATCGATTTTGAAACCGCCAATCGCGATCCGAACAGTGCCTGCGCTCTCGGCATCGTCCAGATCGAGAACCAAACCATCATTCATGAAGAAATCTTTCTGATTCGCCCCCCTTCCTACCGATTTGAATTCACAAATATTCACGGCATCATGTGGTCTGATGTCGCCCAAGCCCCAACTTTTAAACAAGTCTGGGCACAGATTTCCACCAGAATCGAACGTGCTGATGCCCTAGTTGCGCACAATGCTAGTTTCGATCGTCGGGTACTCTACGCCTGTTGCGATTTGTACAATATCCCTCAACCTAAGCAAAAGTTTATCTGTACCGTCGCCCTTGCCCGCGAACGCTGGAATCTCTACCCTACCAAGCTGCCGGATGTCTGTCGCCATCTCAAAATCGAACTAAATCATCACCACGCCCTCTCTGATGCGCGTGCTTGTGCCGAGATTGTAATTGCTGCTGCGATACCTGATGCGTGAACCTCCTCAATTGGTTAATTGCAGGAGGCACTTCCAAACCTGTCACCACACACTTTAGACTATCTGATGGGATGCGAGTCTTGTTATGAGTATGGTAGTCGGGCTGGTTTTTGGAGGCTATATCGGCTGTTTATCGATCGACAAATTCCGGTCACGGTTTATGGAGTAGCGATACGCGAACGAGTTGAAAGTCAAATATCTTAAACAATTATCGCTATGACTTTTACCTAAAAGATTGCTAGGCAAGACAGAAATATTTTCGAGGGTTTACACAAAAACCCTCCTGAGCTAGCCCCTGAATTCACTCCGCAGCCAAGACTGGGGGCGATCTGGTAATGGTGCAGCTAGCTGAATCACTTGTTCGAGCAATCGTGGGACTAGATAGTTGCCCAGAATTGCTAGATGACTTTGCCACCCGATCGTTATTTCAGGCTGATCGCGACTGATGCCGACGACTAAGGCTTGAGCGACTCGCTGAGGAGACATCGGTACCACCCAGCGAAATAGCTGTAGATCTCGCACCATATCTGTATCGGTGAGCGTCGGCAACAGCGAAATCACCTTGACATTGTGGCTAGCTAATTCGCCCCGCAAAGCTTGGGTAAAACCTAGAATCGCAAATTTTGTCGCTGAGTAAGTAGACATCGTAGGAGCGGCTACTTTACCCATCAGGCTAGCGACATTGACGATCGTTCCTTCGCGCTGAGATACCATTCGTCGGGCAATTAGGCGAGTGACGGTGTACATTCCTAGCAGATTGATCGCAATCTCTTCTTGGACTTGGGGTAACTTGGATTGCAAGAAAGGTGCTTGATGCGCGACTCCCGCACAGTTTACCAGCAAATGAATTTGACCGTAATCTCGCCACGCTTGAGAGATGACGACATTTACCTGGATGCGATCGGTTAAATCGACAACTAAAGGAATTGCTTCTACACCCATCGCGGCAAGATCGATCGCCATTTCAGTCAGCCGCTGTTCATTGCGGGCAACGATTAGTAGCCGCTTAATGCCATTTTTAGCCAGTTCAAAGGCAATTGCTTGCCCGATGCCTCGCGATGCTCCAGTAACGAGGGCTGTTTTTCCGTGTAACTTCATTTTCAAAACCTCCGAAGGTAAGGCTCAGTAAATTCCCAGCATCAATCCATCCATACGGAGATGAATTTCAATCCTCTGGCGATTTAGTGAGAAATTGGGAACTTAAATTTGAGAGGGAGTACTTGAATAGATTGAATTGATGAACTTGCGAACTTACTGTGTGGGTGTGGCAACTTGAGAAGGATATGTACCTACACCAGAATTGAGTAACGTTCAGAGAAACATCGTGTCAGTCTAGGCTAATTGTTCAGATTGTAGGGAGATGGAAGTGACAAAACAGCGGCTCACCTTCTCCTAACGGAGACGCTACGCGAATGGACGGGTTCCCCGTCAAAAAGGGTGAGACAGCGACGCATCGACTGGGAGGTTTCCTCCCAGTTGTGTGCGTCAAGACAAGACAGGAGACACCTCTTGATGAATGTGAACAGTGAGTACGAAGTTTTATTTCGTAAACACACCCTATCAAACAAAACAAGGATCTGCAATATTTATTAGCAAAGTTTTGAGATTGTGATATGTCTCTACACAATTCTCAGGGATCGCCGTCACTGCTATTTGTGCATTAATATGCTGTGTAGACTGGTTTGTAGTGTAGTCGATCGAGTCTAAATACTTCAGCAGATTCTGAGAAGGTACTATTTTGATGAGGATAGTTTCAACTAGCGCTTTCTAAATCGGCTAGAGTTTCACAGATCTCTGCAAACAGGGGACGGACAGAAATCAATTGCAAGCAATCTTGCTTTAATTTGTCTAGTAGATCGAGTGTCAACTGATTCGCCTCACGATCTGCGCATTCACAGCGATCTAATAAGTCTTCTAATAAACAACCAAATGCTCTGACTTCCAATCGTTCTAAAGCTGCACTAGCAGCTCGATCTTCGAGGTTGTAGCTAGAAGCCGCTCCAAAATCACCTAACAGGGGATGATCGAGTTCATTAACCAGAATATTGTGAGCGTACAAATCGCCGTGCATAATCCCCTGCGCGTGGAGATGTGCAGCAGCAGATGAAATTCCGATCGCGATGTGTAAGATTGCGGCTACCGAAAAAGATCGATCGTCAGCATAAGTATCTCTAGTGCAGGTATCCAAGCTCGGTGGATTGCCGAGATTTTGATATTCAGGCGGAATTAACGCCAACATCAAACCCGCTAGATTGTCTGGGCAATCACCAATTTTACCCAATGCTCCCACCAAATGTGGATGTCCGCCAGCCGCCAGACAAGCATTCATTTCATCTGCTGGCGTACCGTCACTCGTCATCGCCCCTTTGAAAATCTTGATCGCTACAGCAGTCGGCGGCTGCCCTGGAGATTCCCATACACCTTGCGAAATAATCCCCGAAGCACCTTCACCCAAAGTATTTAACAGCCGCAACTCCGCCCACGGAACAGTAAGTACCGTGGGTGACAAGTTAGCAGTACAGCAAGGATTCCCCGCATAAGCCAGCCATGACAGCCGAGGCAGCGTAAACAACCACTGCGGCATAGATTCCAGCCGATTTGCCGCCAGTCTAATCAGCTCTAAATTTTGACAAGCCGCCATTTCATCGGGTAGCGATCGTAATTGATTCCCCGCCAGCATCAATTTTTGCAAGCCTTGGAGCCTGCCGATCGAATTGGGTAATTTCTCCAACTGGTTATCAGTCAGAATCAGCCACCTCAAGCCCAGCGGCAGAACATCCTCGCCCAGCACCCTAATTTGGTTGGATTTGAAACCCACCATCGACAAATTCGGACAATCTGCTAATCCTTGAGGGACTTGCTCAAAATTGTTGTTACTAAGAAAGATAATCTTGAGCTGATGTAAGCGTCCCAGATCGGTGGGCAAAGATTGTAAATGATTATTAGACAGGTTCAATATTTCTAACGAATCTGCTAAGTCAAAAATCTCGATCGGGAAATCTTTTAAACCAGCCGCTAAATCCAGCCGTTTAATTCCCTGTAATTGACCAGAGCGGAGCAAGTCGATCGTTTCCATTTATCGTTCAAGTTATCAGACAGTGATTAATGAAGTATTGTTGGCGCAAATTAACTGATAAATTAGCCTACTTAATACTGAAGTCTTGTTATATTTTTGGTATATATGAAAGGTACTGTAAACTCTAGTAGCGTCTGTTCGGAAGTAGGCTTCATGAAGATTTGCTAAAATGGGGAATATTCAAATATAATTTTTTCCGGCCATGAGCATCACGCTAAATTCCGAGCAAGAAACGATCGTTGCCAATTTAATCGCGACGGGTAGCTTTCAGACTGCTGATGAAGTGTTACAAGTGGCGTTGAAGTTATTGGAGACAGAACGAAAATCCTATCGATTGTGGGTGTCCCAAACTCGCGAACAGGTGAGAGAGGGGATTGAGTCGCTGGATAGAGGTGAAGGTGTTGATGGCGAAACTGTGGTAAATGATCTGTTGGCAAAATTGCGACAGGCTAAAGAGGTTCGAGGGTGAGCAAGTACATTATCTCACAACCTGCAATTCGCGATCTAGAGTCGATTTCATCATATTTGGCAGATGTAAATATCGAAGCTGGAGAAAAGTTTTTGCAGGGATTTAGCAAACGTTGTCAGCAGCTTGCAAGCTTCCCTAATATCGGTCGTAGCTATGATGATCTACAATTTGGTCTGAGAGGATTGCCTTTGGCAGGGTACATCATTCTGTATCGCGCCAATGATGATGGAATTGAGATCGTTCGCGTTGCCAATGGCAGACAGGATTTACCATCATTATTCGATTACCTCCGGTAGATCGACTCAGATCGGATTGCTACCATAACCGAATGGATGACGAAAATCACCAATTACTCTGTCAATCTCTTGAGCGATCGATAGTAACTCCATTTCCCGCCACCGCTTACCAATAATCTGAATGCCGATCGGTAATCCAGCTTGGGTTTGCCCAATCGGAATCACC
>JANNDQ010000515.1:0-3225 GCA_031387965.1 Chamaesiphon sp. OTE_75_metabat_567 | reverse complement strand
CCTTCACGTCAAACCACTGAGGAGCAGCAATGATTTTGCACATTTCGGCGTGATTCTCTGGCTTATCACACCACTGCTGAGCTTCCAGTACTGCCATCAGGAGCGCTTTAGCAGCTTTGGGATGTTTATCTACCCAATCTTGACGCATTGCAAAAGCTTTTTCGGGATGATCTTTCCATAGCTCTCCAGTTACCAGCGCTGTATAACCCAGATTCTGATTGACTAATCTACCATTCCAAGGTTCTCCCACACAGAAAGCTTCCATACTGCCAGTTTTCATATTGGCAACCATTTGCGGTGGTGGCACAGGTATCACGCCGACATCCTTATTCGGATCAACACCATTGGCGGCTAGCCAGTAGCGCATCCACAAATCGTGGGTACCGCCAGGAAAAGTAACGGCTACCTTAACATCCGCTTTGCCACTAGATTTAGCTTTAGCAATTGCACCTTTTAGTCCATCACCTTTGAGCTGAACTTTAGAATCTTTGTAGGCATTCGAGACTGAAATTGCTTGACCATTAGTATTTAACCTCGCCAAGATATACATCGGCACAGGCTGCTTGGTTTTAGTCATCCCCATAGTCATGAAGTAGGGCATGGGAGTGAGGATGTGCGCCCCATCAACACCACCACCAGCTGAGCCAGTCTCTAAGTTGTCACGAATAACTGGCCAAGAAGCTTGTTTGAGGACTAAGACATCTTTCATGCCATATTTGGCAAATAAACCCTTCTCCTTGGCAATGATGAGCGGGGCAGAGTCAGTAAGGGGAATGAATCCTAATTTGGCAGTAGTGACTTCGGGCGCATCACCTGCGGCAATATTAGTTGCTGGAGCTGTGCTAGCAGTGGGATTAGCCTCGCCTTCAACTTTGTTGCTACAGGCATTGGTTAAAATACTAGCCGCAGCTGTGACACCAGCCGTGAGTATAAATTTCCTCCGTGAAAATTGACTCATATATTTCTCGATCGCTCCTCGCGGTTAAATTTGTACAGTTGATTATTATCAATTGCTTTTCTCTATTGTCGTTTTCGATTGCTAATAAAACTGTAATTTTGGTTACCAATTGAGCAAAAATATCGACAAACATTGAATTTTGGAGTCCTAAAATACAGAAATATAAAAAAGTATCAGTAGTTACTATTGGCTATTTCATAAATTAGTAAAAAGTTATCGATGTAATAATAAAATCAAATCTATCAAATAGTTATGAAATAACAAAATACCCAGCTTCTCAAAGAAATCGGGTACCTATCATCATCAAAGATAATTTATCAGATTAAGATTTAGCTGTTGCACCAAATTTTTCAACTAACAAATCAACTAATACAGTATCTAGATCAGTAATGGGAATTCCCTTCATCACCTTCTCACCCAATTTGGCATCTTTGCCCACGGTACCACCCATGAAAATATCGACAGCATCGATAGTTTTACCATCCTTGCGTACCTTTGCACCCATCAAGCCAATGTCGGCAACTTGAGGCTGTCCGCACGAATTGGGGCAACCAGTCCAGTGAATTCGGACTGGTTTGGGGACATCAACTTTCGCTTCGACAGCATTAACTACTGATACGGCATATTGCTTAGTCTCAATCATCGCAAAGTTGCAAAATTGGGCACCTGTGCAAGAGACAACAGTACGGGTAAGATTGCCTGGATTAACCTT
Source organism: Chamaesiphon sp. OTE_75_metabat_567 (assembly GCA_031387965.1). Lineage (GTDB taxonomy): Bacteria > Cyanobacteriota > Cyanobacteriia > Cyanobacteriales > Chamaesiphonaceae > Chamaesiphon. The sequence goes on along the minus strand of JANNDQ010000515.1, from coordinate 1,555 downwards.
GAATTTATTCAAGGCTGGCTCAGTTAATAATGTGGGTACTTTAGCATCAGCAACATGGGGAATGATCGCATTTTGTTCGACGGTAAAGCGGAGTTCTCCCGTTCCGTAAACTTCTGCTAATCTGGCTAATTCAAAGAAATCAGCAGCATTAAGCTGACCAACAGGAATATGTAAGCCAACATAATTTAATCCGGCTTGTTTCTGGGGATAAACTCCGATATGGTCGCGTTTTTCCCATTCAATTTCATCTTTGAGTGCGGCGGGTAATAATGTTTTGCCATACACTCGCTCTGCTTCTGCCCGAAACTTCTCAATTCCCCATTCATCAATCAAAAACATCAGTCGGGCTTTAGTCCGATTGGCGCGTGAGCCACAATCTCGGAATAAGCGGAGGATGCTGAGACTAAACTCGACGACTTCCTCCGGTGCCACCCAGACATTCATTGGAATTGCGGCATCACACCGCTTGCCTGAGAAGAAACCACCGACTAAAATATTAAACCCAAATACTTCATCCTTAAAAGCTGGCACGAAAGCGAGATCGTTAATCTCTGCATGAACTGAATTATCTCGACAACCCGCGATCGCGATATTAAATTTTCGTGGTAGGTTACTAAATTCAGGATTCCCCTCACCTTTGTTGATAATCCGATCCTGTAACTCCTGAATCATCGCGCGAGTATCATACAGCTCTCCCGCTTCTAGTCCCGCGACAGGTGAACCTGTAATGTTGCGGACATTATCCATTGCTGACTGCATACTAGTCAGCCCTACCGCCTCCATCTTGCGGAAGATCTCCGGCAAATCCTCAATCCGAATCCCGCGCAGCTGAATGCTCTGACGAGTCGTCAGATCCGCAGTCCCTTCATCACCATAACGCTGGATGATATCACCCAATACTCGCAATTGATCGCTATTAACAATTCCGCTTGGTGCCCGCAACCGCATCATAAACTTCCCAGGAGTCACGGGACGGAAAAATACGCCCAACCACTTCAAGCGATGCTCTCTATCCGTCTCATCCATCGCTTCCCAGCCAATCCGCGCATATTCCTCTAGCTCCGCTTTGACTTGGAGTCCATCTTTCTCTGATTTGAGTCGCTCGAACTTATTTTGGGTGGCTGGTGTGGCTGTAGTCATGGTGGTAATCCTTGCTAGCTTGAGGCTGGACGATTGGATTTTAAGTAAAGTTAACCTTGTGCATCATAACTTAACGGTAATAATCAGGGTTTTTAGTATCTGCTGTTACAAAAGGGTTAAGATAATTCAAAAATCGGATTTTAAATATGTAATTTACGGATATAAACACTCGTTTGAATAAATTAATTCGCGTGGTGAAGTTTAATTCACATTCCGCACGATTATGTCTTGTCTCGCTAATGATTTCTCTGGTGCAGAATACTAGAGTTTAACCAAGATTTCCTGAGCAACTCGATCGCAGACACCTCGATCGCCCAATGCTGCCCGCATCTGGCTATAATCAGAACGCATCTGATCGCGCCTGTCTTGGTTTAAAATCAGTTCGATACTTTCACTGGCAATGCGATCGGGATTA
>JANNDQ010000471.1:0-4124 GCA_031387965.1 Chamaesiphon sp. OTE_75_metabat_567 | reverse complement strand
TTGGGGGAATGACAGGACCGGGGCTCTGGGCGCTGTCGCGACAATTGTACACTAATTTCGGCGAGGGTATGCTGTCCATTCAGCAATTGCACCAATTCAATCAGGGCAGGATTGGCAAGAATAATAGATTGATTTTCAGCTAGCAATACAACCCCCTCTGCTGGGATAATTTCACACCGAAAGCAAGACTTCAATCTGGGACGGGGAGTAGGGATCTGGCTCATGAGTCTGTTAGTGATTTCAGGAAACTGAGACTAGGCGTGAAGAAATATTCACCCCCTCTCGCCGTTACAAACCCAAATAGACTGGAATCTTCGACTGGGTTATTGTCATCGCCCCACTGACTCGGCCAAGTCTGAATTGGTCGTTCGGCTGGGTCGCTTTGCCCCGCAATCGGGTCTCCACCCAGATTTCTACCTGAATTCGCTCCAAAATTTCGATCGTTAGCGTAGTCTTGCAGCTTCTGAAATTGGGCTTGAATATCACTCTGAAAACAGAAAAATAGTGTTCCTTCTTTACCCACTTCGAGTTTGATGCCTAGTTTTTCTGATAGGTGTTGGTAATGTGCTAGATTTGACCGCGTTGATGCTGACAGGAGTAAAGCACTCTCTGGTGTCGGTAAACCATAGCTGGTGCCCCGTCGGACGATGCGGCGTTGACGTTGATTTTCAGGTGCATCTTTATAGGTACCCGAATACACCTTGTCACTAACTGCCCGCGAAGTCATTTTCCGAATATGCGCGTGAAATGGACATTTCGATCCAGATGTTTTTTTAAACTCCGATCCTTCGCCATAGTTAAAGTTATTTAATTCTATTTCACTTCCTGCTGGATCGTCGAGATTGGCATACATTACCACAGGTCGTCCATCTTCTCGAAACCGCCCCATACTATAAGCTCTAACAAGTTGTTCTGTTGCTGCTTGAGGCGGGGCATCCGTTGCTTGATTTTCTAATTTACGTGCTAATTCAGTGATTCCATGATTGAAACCTGCCACATCTTGTTCCAGTTTTCGATAAACTAAAAAACTCCCAAAACTATATTTACTGCCTTGTGTGTCAGTAAATTTTTCACCGAAAGGATCGACATTTAGCACCAATCGTAAGTTAGCACTGGGATTCCATCGATCGATATTTGTGACTTTTTCAATATCTTGTTTGAGAAATAACGGCTGACTAATCCCATCCGCAAAACCAAATGGTTCGATCGTCTGATTCAGGTCATTTCTCCGCACAAACCCGATTTCGGTATTGATAATGCTAATATTTTGATGTGCTGATATTTCAGTAATAATCTGATTTGCAGCTTCTAACAGACTATCTTGGTCGTCATCAGCTAGCAAGATTAAAGCATGAATGTGATTGTTAACTTGGAGATACTCTTCCTCCCAATCACTCTGCCGATCCTTGAGCGTCTCGATATTTTTGAGCATTCCCTCCTCAAAGGGATGCAGGGACAAGAAATTATTTTCAACCAGATCGAGTTTTTGCTGATAAAGCTGGCGAAAATTAGTTTGAGCATCTAAGCCCAAGGCTTGATACCCCTGAAATGACAATGAAAAATTAACAAATAAGTTGGGAAACAAATCCAGATTATTAGTTTGACGGCGTTCCCTATATACCTGACTTTGGGCTTCCTGCTGAGCCGCAGACACGACATACTGCTCGGCAAAAGCCCCAATCCAGTTCTTAATCAAGCTGGGCTGCTGGTTGTCAAAGTGCAAGAACAGATAAATAGAATAATTTCTGCCGTGACTTTTGAGAATATTACCTTGGATATCCGCTAATAAGGATAGATCTAAGTCGATCTCGGGGTCTACACTCGATCGATCCAGCAGCAGATAAGCTTCATCATAATTATTATTTGGCATGATTTCTCTGTGCAATAACGTCTTCGCTGATTTTTGTAACAAACCGCACTTGACAGGTAGTATAGCTATCTATAATACTATAAATACTCTTATTTAGAGTACATACATTATTCCCTTAACAAACAAGATGTCAACGAATTTCTCAAGTGAACAAGAGCAATGGGCTAAATTAATCGCCCATGCCTGGACAAATCCAAAAACATTGGCTAAACTACGCCAAGATCCTAAAGCAGAGATTGAGCGGCTCAAACAACTTCCAGCCAATGACCCAGAATATCCTGGTGATATCAGCGATCTCGGTACCAGCGGCTATTTTAATTTACCTGGTTTACCAGAAGGTCTGGAGCAACTAGAGAAAGAGGACATTGAAAAGTTTCTGGGAGAGAACCCAGGTATTTTTGGGATCATGCAATATTGCTGCCTTTGATCTCAATTTTTTAATCTAAAGTATGCGGGACAGAAATATAATTAATTGCTAGTAAGCAACATTATTAGCAATTAATTATTCCCAGTTGCTATCTAAACTCAAAGTTATGCAAGATCCAGTGAGTTTCGATCTCCACTCTGAGCAAGTCAATCTTTTTTGGCACCAGGGATTTCTAAGTTTAGAGCGGATTACCACCGACGATGAAATTGAGTGGCTCAAGGGCATCTATGATGAAATTGTCACCCAGATGGCGGGATATTCATCAACCAAGATCGCGCTACTTGCGGCGCAACAGCAGCTCCCGCTGGCTGATGGGAAAGAAATTCTGGTCTGGATACCATCCCCAGAGTTAGTTTTTCCTCAACTGCTGACTACGAAATTCTTCCACAATGCCATTCAGATTGCTGCACGCCTGCTTAATGTCGATCGATCCCAGATCCTCGGCAGAATCCGAATTTACCTCAAACCAGCTCACTGTGGAGCCGAAATGCCCTGGCACCAAGACGCAGCCTACCCTGGCTCGATCGATCTCCTCAAAATTTGGATGCCGTTAGACCCTGCCACCCTAGAGAATGGCTGCTTGCAGTTTATCCCTGGCTCTCATCTGGGCGGGATCGAGCCGCATCACCCTTATGAAGGGTCAGGTTTAGTCGCCGGAGCGGTAGTAACAGATCGAGCCGTTGTGTGCCCCTTGCCAGCGGGAGGAGCAACCGTACATCATTGTCAGACATTGCATTATTCCAGACCAAATCAGACAGATTTACAACGTCGAGCATTGGTGGTTAGCTGTAGAGTGGTTGAAGCTGAGTCTTTGGCAGAGCCTCTTTCAAGCAACTTAACTCACACTGGCTAGGGAGTATCAACTTTCCTCAGCCATCATTAGTTCGACAAAATTGGTATAAACTTCACCCTTGATAAAATTGGGATGTTCGAGAATCCGCTGATGAAAATCGATCGTCGTTGGTACGCCAGTAATTGCATACTCCCGTAGCGCCCGCCGCATCCGCCGAATTGCCATATCTCGATCGACTCCCCAGACGATTAATTTGCCAATCAGGGAGTCATAAAAAGGTGGAATCTCGTAATCAGTATAGACATGGGAATCGATCCGCACTCCTGGGCCACCTGGAGCCAGATAGCCAGTGATTCTACCTGGGCAGGGACGGAAATTATGGGTGGATCTTCGGCATTGACGCGACACTCGATCGAGTGTCCTTTTAATACTACTTGGTCCTGAGTCAGGGAGAGCTTTTCACCCTGGGCAACGCGGATCTGTTCGGCGATCAGATCGAGTCCCGTAATCATCTCGGTGACAGGATGCTCAACTTGAATTCGGGTGTTCATCTCCATGAAGTAAAAATCACCATGCTTATCGAGGAGAAATTCGACAGTTCCGACTCCAGCATAATCGATCGACTTCGCGGCGGCGATCGCGGCTGCACCCATTTTTTTCCGTAATGCTGGAGTCAATGCTGGGCTGGGAGCTTCTTCGAGGAGTTTCTGGTGACGACGTTGGATCGAGCAATCCCGTTCGCCCAGATAGATGACATTGCCATAGTTATCAGCGAGAATCTGAAACTCAATATGACGCGGACACTCGATAAATTTCTCTACATACACGCCCCCATTCCCAAAAGCGGCTTCAGCTTCCCCCTGGGCCGCATGATATAACCGCACCAAATCCGCCGCTTCATGCACCAATCGCATCCCCCGCCCACCGCCGCCAGCCGTAGCTTTGAGCATCACCGGATAACCAATTTCCGCCGCCACCTTCAGAGCCTCATCAGCATCAGCTAATAACCCCTCACTCCCTGGCACAGTAGGCAC
>JANNDQ010000435.1:0-2823 GCA_031387965.1 Chamaesiphon sp. OTE_75_metabat_567 | reverse complement strand
ACCAAAAGTGGAAGAATTCCGGCGAATATCGATCGCCACGTCAAAGACACTACCTTGGGTGACACGGACTAATTTACCTTGAGGATGACGAAGCTGAAAATGCAAGCCTCTGAGGACATCCTTGGTGGAGTAGGACTGATTATCCTGAACAAATGGCTTAGGGATGCCTGCCTCGGCGTACTTTTGTTGTTGATAGGTTTCTAAGAAATAGCCACGACTGTCGCTAAAAACTGGCGGAGTGAAGACAATCACGCCAGGGATCGAAGTTTGAATGATTTCCATAACTGGCTATAGTCCTTCTGTGGCTAACTTGAGTAAATACTGCCCATAATCATTTTTAGACATGGTATTACCGATCGAGATTAATTGAATATCATCGATGTAGCCCATCCGAAAGGCGACTTCCTCAATGCAGGCAATTTTCAAGCCTTGACGTTGTTCGATCGTTTCGACAAAGATTGAGGCTTGGAGGAGGCTACTATGAGTACCTGTATCGAGCCAAGCCGTACCGCGACTGAGTTTATCAACTTTCAGTTGTCCTAGCTCCAGATATTTCTGATTAACTGAGGTGATTTCTAGTTCGCCGCGCTTAGAAGGCTTAATCTCGTGGGCGATATCGACTACTTGGTTATCGTAGAAATATAAGCCAGTCACAGCATAATTAGACTTGGGCACTTGGGGCTTTTCCTCGATCGAAATTGCCGCACCTTGAGCATCAAACTCGACGACTCCGTAGCGGGCAGGATCGCTGACATAGTAACCAAAGACAATCGCCCCTTCTGTAAGTCTTGCTGCTTGTTGGAGACTGACACTCAAGTTGTCACCGTAAAAAATATTGTCACCTAAAACTAGAGCAACCGCATCATTTCCCACAAACTGCTTGCCAATAATAAAAGCCTGCGCTAACCCCTCTGGCTTGGGTTGAGCCGCGTAACTAATCGCTAAACCGATTTGACTGCCATCACCCAATAGTTCCTCAAATAGCGGCAGATCCTTGGGGGTAGAAATAATCAGAATTTCCTGAATTCCGGCTAACATCAGTGTCGATAAGGGGTAGTACACCATCGGCTTATCGTAAATCGGCATCAGCTGCTTGGAAATCGCCCTGGTTAAGGGATATAAGCGTGTACCGGAGCCACCAGCTAAGATAATTCCTTTCATACGCTGACTCCTAACCGCTGTTGCTGATATTTATCGGTGGTGACAGTTTGACACCATGCTTGATTATCAATGTACCATTGGACAGTCCGCCGCAGTCCAGAGTTGATGTCTTCCTTGGGTTCCCAACCAAGTTGCTGCTGAAGTTTGCTAAAGTCGATTGCATAACGTCGATCGTGTCCAGGTCGATCTTTGACAAATTGAATCAGTTGTTGGTGGGGACAATGGGTTGATGCGGGCAGGAGTTCGTCGAGGATGGTGCAAAGTTGGTTCACCAGCCACAGATTATCTCGCTCGGCATTGCCGCCAACGTTGTAGGTTTCTCCTGGCAGTCCTTTGTCGAGCACGAGTGCGATCGCGCTACAATGATCCTCGACGTAGAGCCAGTCTCGGACATTTTGTCCATCACCATACACAGGTAATGGTTTGCCTGCAAAAGCATTGAGAATCATCAATGGAATCAGTTTTTCGGGGAACTGATAAGGGCCATAATTATTAGAGCAATTGGTGATTAAGGTGGGGAGATTGTAAGTATGAAAGTAGGCTCGAACTAAGTGATCGGAGCTAGCTTTAGACGCTGAGTAAGGACTATTGGGGCTGTAGGGCGTGAGTTCGGTAAATGCTGGATCTGAGGGCGAGAGGGAGCCGAACACCTCATCAGTGGAAACGTGGAGAAAGCGAAATTGCTGACGGGCATCGTCTGGGAGGTTGTGCCAATACTGACGAGCGGATTCTAGCAGATTGAAGGTACCATTAATATTGGTTTCAATAAAGCTAGCTGGACCATCAATCGATCGATCGACGTGAGTCTCAGCGGCAAAGTTGACAATTGCCTGAGGTTGATATTTGATAAGTAAATCATCGACTAGTCCTCGATCTCCGATATCACCTTGAATGAAGATGTGTCGATCATTACTTGCAAACTGCTCGATCGTTGCTAAGTTACCAGCATAAGTTAATTTATCTAGATTGATCACAGTAAGATCTGTGGTGCCCACAATCTGCCCGACAAAATTCGATCCGATAAACCCAGCTCCACCTGTTACTATGATGCACTTATTACTCATTATCTATTGATCTACATCGCTGGTTAATCTCAGTCCAAATATAGCATCAGAGCTGTACTTGAGATAGTACTCTTCTATCAACAATCTACCCAAATAGCCCTACCTAGCTTGAATTCGTGGGTGCAATAGATAATGCGAGTTGAAAATAATATTGACAAACCGCAGCAATGACTTGAGATAGTAAATGATTTCACGATCATCTTTTAGCTCTGCCGAGCTACCACTGATAGCTGAAGTTCTGGGGACAATCCCAAAGATTCGGAATGATTTGCGATCTTGCTCCGCCAGCCGCTGAAATGCCACCTTTTCAATTGATGCACCAGCAATATCATCACAGCCCGTATAAATGCCTTTAAAATACTTAAAGTAGCAATCTGTCGAGATCAAAAAGATATCTGTGAAGGCAATCCCATAATAAGACATCCGATCGATCACTAAATCACACCGTTGATCGTCCCAGCAGTCTTTAATGATCGCACCAAAATTTTTAAAAATATATCTACCAGATATTTTAAACCATCGTGATGGTGGATCTTGTTCTTGCTCTAGCCATCGATCGATCATCTCGAATTCTTGATAACCCTTGCCTTTATCATAG
>JANNDQ010000432.1:0-10301 GCA_031387965.1 Chamaesiphon sp. OTE_75_metabat_567 | reverse complement strand
AATGATCGCAGACAGCAAATCGAACAATATATTCGTCACGTTCTGGAGGATCTCGTCCATCTTCGGCTCAAGTTAGAGGACTAGGCTTTAGCGAAAAGTGCGGTCTTGGGGTTTCCCCTGTCTTGTCGTTTTCTTATTCGGGGGGAACCCCCGAATAAAAACGCCGCAAGTGAAGCACCTTTTCAAGACAGGCTTTAGGCTTTAGGTTTTAGGTTTTAGGAGCAGAAGTTTTAGATTTCAACTAAGCTGGGAAATATCAATCCCAGATAGCTTCCAAGCCAATCCAGACCGCGTTAAGATCACGGTAGCATCTTTGGTTCGATCAACTTTATTGGTAATCCGAATCACAAATCGATCAAATGATTCATAACCCATTTTAATATCCGATTTAGCAATATCTCGATCGAGGTTAACCAGATTGAGCCTAGCTTCAGGTAATTGATCCAGCATCAGTTGTTCTACCCCTTCAGGCGTAATAATTTTATCTACCTTTGAACTTACCGCTTTATCAATTATTTCTGGCGTAATTTTAGCTGTTTGAGCACTTCCAGTTTTAGCGATCTTTTTGATTAATTGAGCCTTAATATTTTCTTTGATACTAGCTCTCAGTGCCGGAAAATTAATTTCCTGAGCTAAGGCATTAGCATTACGATTGGTAGTCGCATCTTTGATCGTGTTGAGTGTTAGATAAGGCACATAGTAAATTCCGCCACCAACAATTGCGATAATTCCGGCAGTTACACCGCCACCAATCAGCGCCGTTTTCCGATCCACAGATACTAATATTTGCAGTAATCTCTCTAAAAGAGAATTAAACATACTCTAAATATTCTCTTGATTTAGGTTGTGTACTCAGCATTAATTTTTACATAATCGTAGCTAAGATCGCAGCCCCAGGCAATTCCAGTGCCACTACCATTACCAACTGCTACCGAGATTAAGACTGTATCTGTCTTGAGATATTCCCCTTGACTTGCAGCTTTAAGATAATTACTAGCGGCAACTCGATCGAATTGCAAAGGTTGCCCGTTTGTCATTAGTTGAATATCACCTAATCGCACCGCCAAATTATTCTGATCGAAGGTGATACCAGCTTTACCCGCTGCCATCGCAATCCTGCCCCAATTGGGATCGTGTCCGAAAATTGCGGCTTTGAGGAGGGAAGATCCGGCAATTTCACGGGCTATTTGCCGCGCATCCCGATCGCTCAGAGTACCGGATACCTGCACTTCAATCAAGCAAGTCGCTCCTTCACCATCACGGGCGATCGATTTAGCGAGATACTGGCAGACAGCGGTGAGCATCGCTTCCAATTTATCAGCTTCCGCTCCAGACTGGACGATCGCGGGGGTGCGAGATTCGCCATTTGCTAGGGCGATCAGCGTATCATTGGTACTGGTATCGCCATCGACGGTTATTTGATTGAAGCTGCGATCTGCTGCCCGACTGAGCATTTGTTGCCACAGCGTTGTTGATACTGCCGCATCACAAGTGACAAAAGCGAGTAAGGTAGCCATATTGGGATGGATCATCCCCGAACCTTTAGCCATGCCACCAATTCTAACAGGTCGATCGCCGATGATAGTTTCGAGCGCGATCGATTTGCTAACTAAATCAGTGGTCATAATTGCTCTCGCTGCACTGTCTCCACCTTCAGGGTTGGCAGCTGCCACCAAAGCGGGAATACCAGCGATTAAGGCATCCATTTTGATCCGTTGACCGATTACCCCAGTAGAAGCCAGTAGAATCGCTTCTGGGGCAATATTCAGGGCACTAGCGAGCGCATCAGCACTAGCGAGCGCATCTGTCCAACCAGCTTCCCCAGTCGCAGCGTTTGCTTGACCCGAATTGCACAGAATCGCTCTGGCACTGGGCTTAACGGCAAGTTGCTGGCGGCAATATTCGACACAGGCAGCCCGAACTTGACTAGTCGTAAAGACTCCAGCGGCGATCGCGTCTACATCGGACAAAATCAACGCTAAATCGGGCAATCCAGAGGCTTTCAGCCCTGCTGTAATCCCCGCTGCTCTGAAACCTCTCGGTGCAGTTACTCCGCCAGAAATCTCTTGCCAGTCCATATTAGTCATCGTATCGGTACCACTCCCTTTTCACCCAAGCAATAGACAGTTTTGATTCACCATCCACCATTCACTATCCACTCCCTACTCTAGATGTCTAATTTAACACCAGGGAGAAAGTAGGTGATGGGGCAAACTATCTCAATACCCCCATCCCCGATCAATCAGCTTAGTTGCTACCAGTAAAGATAACTTCAGGAAACTTGAGTTGAGCTTCAGGCAAGGGGCGACCTTTACCTTCTTCTTGCCAATAGTTAATTACTTCAGTCGCCTGATTGAGAATACCGACTCGATCGACTTCGGCAATCCAGTGTTTGGCTTCTAATTCAGCTTTGAGTTGTTCCCATGCGTCATTGCGCGGCCAGAAAAAATAAGCAGTGAGTGGACTCAACCCTTTACCTACTACTTGATCTACGGCTAAAGCAACGTTCTCATCCAGCCAGAGAACTTTGAGGATAAATTTAGATAATGTTACTGGTAATGTTTCGGTAATGGTTTCGGTCATATTTGCTTACAAGTTTGGCACACAATCCATCATTGTATCATTCACTGAGCAGGAGAATATGGTAAATTTTGAATTAATTTAGAGGCATTGAGATGAGCGCGATCGTCGTATTTGATATCGATGGGGTAATTCGGGATGTTGGGAATTCCTATCGGCGGGCGTTGGCGGATACGGTGGCAGAGTTTACCCGTGGCGCTTATCGTCCTACAGCGATCGATATCGATACGCTCAAGGGTGAAGGTAGCTGGAATAATGACTGGGAAGCTTCACAGGAGCTAATTTATCGCTATTTTGAGCGTCAGGGGCAGACTCGATCTGAGTTAGGTTTAAATTACGAACGGATTGTTGGCTATTTTCAGACTAAATATCGCGGTACAGATCCAGTTAATTGGAACGGTTATATCTGCGATGAGCCAATCCTTGCCAGCCTTGAATATTTTGCTGCGTTAACCGCTGCAAGTATGCCGTGGGGATTTTTTAGTGGGGCGACACGGGGATCTGCTGGTTATATATTAGAGCGCAGGCTGGGTTTAGATTCGCCTGTATTAGTGGCGATGGAAGATGCTCCAGGCAAGCCAGATCCAACCGGATTATTTATGGCAGTTGACCAGTTAGAGCAACAATACGATGGTATTGAGAAATTCCCGATTATTTATGTCGGGGATACGGTGGCAGATATGTACACGATCGTTAATGCTAGGAAGGCTCAAGGCGAACGCGCAGCGCGCCACCAAGGCGGTCGTGATTTGATTGCAGTCGGTGTATTGCCGCCGCACATTCTTGCAGAAGAATCTCTCGTTGACGAGTATTGCGAGGGTTTAATTCGATCGGGTGCAGCGATCGTGATTAACAACGTTCAGGAATTGACACCCGAACTGATCGATTCACTCACCTAGTCACGGCGACACTTAAAGGGTGATTGTTAAAGCTCTACAAATTCAACTAAAATCTTTGCTCAAGTTCAACTAGGGCGCGGTTTTCACCGAAGAAATTTGTGGAACCACGGAGTAAAATTTGGTCGCTGACGCGATAGCGGAGACTATAGTATGGAGACTCATTATTGGTGAGAATTTTGAAGACTGAGGCGGAAACTCTGGGCGTGATGTCGGTGCCAATTTCAGCGGCGATGCCGAGGGTGGAAGTGTTACTAGTTTTCGAGTCTTTGATAATCGTTGGGAAGAGCCGAAAATCGCTTAAATTGAACAGATCGGTGAGCCGATCCTGAATATTATTCAGTACGCTAGAGCCAGCTAGACTCACAACACCCAAACCGAAACTCTCCCCGGCACTGAGTTGCTCGACTAGGGAGCCACCGAGGAGGAGGAGGATCTCTGGTTGGGTGAGGGCGGGGGTGCTGGTGAGTTCTAAGCGTTGGGTGAGTTGGCTGGCTAGTCCAGCGATGCGAGCTTCGACTTGGACAGTTTGGACGGAGCCGAGGCTGGTGGTGTAGAAGTCAGCTGGTTGGTTGATTTCACCATTTTTAGCAGTACGGGCGATCGAATTGCGCTGAGAGAGGAGGTTGGCGGTGCTGGAGAGGGTTTTGGCGTAGAGTCTGAGGTTGAGGACGGGTTCGGTGCCGAGGGTGGGGAAGAAGTCGGCTGTCTGAGGACCACTGGCGAGGCGAAATTGGGTGGTAAATAGATTAACGGAGCCTTTTTGAAGTTGAACTTGTCCGAAGGGGAGCGGTTTATCGATCGTCCCGTCGATATCGAGCTTACCAGTAGCGAGGAAGTTTAAAATCGGATCGCGGATAATTTGGACATTTTCGCCTAGTACGAGCTGGAGGTTGCGGAGTTGAGGGGAATTGGGATTAGGCTGCTCGATGGGGGGTGTTTTGATGCCCAGGACGGTTGTAGTTGTGGTGGCTGAGGTGTCGGGAAGGAAAATTTGACCATTGCTAAGTTGGATATTGCCAGTCAGGATCGGGTTGAGGGCGGTACCGATCAGTTTGATTTTGCCATTGACATTACCCTTGTATTTGTCTTTGAGATCGATCGGAATACCATTGAGTTGGGCAGTCAGTTGTTGGCTGGGATCGATCGAGAATGATTCGGAAATGGGGATAATTCCGGCAGCGATGATCTGTCCTTGATTTAGTCTCCCAGTGAGTTTCTGGACATCGATCCGATCGAAATCAAAGACAATATCCCCATTAATATCACTAATCGGTTCGGGAATCGCGACGCTCTTGATTCTGCCTCTGACAATATTTGCCTTACCACTGGCGGTGAGGCTTTCAATCCCATCACCGGAAGGTTTCATTTTGCCATCAATGTTCAAAGCGATTTTACCTTGTCCATCGATCCACTTGAGCTGTTGTTTGCTCAAGACATCCAGAATTTGTAAGCCCTGATTCTCAAGACTTAAATCGATCCGAATATCCCGACTCGCTGGCGGTTTGAGAGTAAAGGGCAATTGGTACGGGATGCTGCCAGTGATATTAATCCGATCTGCTGGTGCGAGAATCGGGCTATCCATGAAGGTGGTGTCACTAGTGAAATTCATCCGTCCATCCAAATAGTTGAAGCTACCTTTAGTCTCCCTAAGTTTGGTATTGTTTAATTGACCCTTGGTTAGCAAAACCTCGCCGCTAGCGCGGGGATTACCTAAGCTTCCTCCCAACTGAGCGGAGAGATTAATTGCACCTTGAACATCGAGGGGGATCTCGACGAGGTTAGTTAACCACTCGGTGGGGACGTTTTGGACGTTGAGTTTGGCATTCTGATTATTAACGCCGAAATCTCCGGCGATGTCGATCTGACTATCCTTAATCGTGAGATTGAGGGGGAGAAGCTGGAGTTTGCCGTTGCGCCAGTTGCCCGTCGCTTGAAGTCGATCGATCTCATAGCGTTCTAGTTGCCAATTGGAGCCAAGGATCTTAAAGTCAGTGTTTAGTCCGGTTTTAGAGCTATTGGCGATCGAGATTTCACCGCTAAAGTCGCCCTGGAGGTTACCAATATCGGGAATTATGGTATCTGCTTGCTGACGATCTGTTTCACGGTTCAACCAGCGACGGAGTTCAGACAGGCGGCGGAGTTCGTTGTAGAGCGGTTGGGGACGATTAGCGATTTTCTCGGTGGTGGATAGATTGGCAGCGGTGCCGTATTTACGGCGATTGAAGGGGATAAATACATCGTTGAGGCTGAAGATTTGGAGTAAATTGCGAACATCTTCGATACTGCCTTTGGGCACTTGGAGCTTGGCTTGGAAGGTGGGGGTAGTAGCTCCTGTGTCTAAACTGGCATCGATCTTGTAGCTGTGTTCGCCGCGCTGAATCTCGGTATCGTTGAGATTGAGCTGTCCATTAGCATAGCGGAAATTGGCGCGGAGTCGATCGCCTGCAAATGCCCCAAAGATTGGATTGGTGATGTCGATCTGATTGCCAGCAACTTGAAAGTTACTTAGATTAATCGCTAGGTTTCCCGCAGCAATCCCCTCAAATCGGTATGGTTGAATCCCGACACTTTTGGGAATCCACGGTTGTAATAAAGTGACTGGAAAGCGTTCGACATTAACCCCTAGAATCTTACCATCGACATTACCTTTGGCGACGATCGCCTGCTGTTGGACTCTAAAGCTTTGGAGTTGTAAATTGCGATCGAGGGATAGTGCTAATCTATCTGTTTTACCTGTAAAGTTAATATCTGCACCTTGCCCTGGATTGGCTTGGACATTACCAATGAGATTAGGATCGAATTTGAGGGTACCGACCTGAAAGTTGGTTAGTTTTGTCTGACCTAATACTTGAAAATTTGCCAAACTATTATTTTGAAGATTGCCACCAATTTGCCAGTTAGCAGTTAGTTTTCCAGCTAATTTAGGCAGGTTATTAATATTTTTGGGTGCAAACTTAGCTAGCTCACCAATATTTAATCGATCGGCAATGATATTACTCTGCCATTGACCATTATTGAGATTTAATCGATCGAGCTGAACATTACCACCGATGATATTGCTGATTCGACCATTCCCACTTGCTTGAATCTGCTCTAGTTCTGGATATTTCAGATTTCCAGCAGCTCGGATATTACCAAACAGTAACCCTGCTTGAATCGGCGCAGGTAAATTCTGATTCAGATTACCTAATTTCAAACCTCGAACTGCTAAATCACTTTGCCAGATTCCATCCAGAACGGCTAAATTACTAGCATCAACACGACCACCATTTCCCAGAGTTAATCTACCATTACCACTCGCTTGAATTCCGGCGGGAATAGTTTTACTAATATTCCCCGATACATTAAAGTTACCGCCAATTTTACCAGATCGCAATTGCGACGGTAACTGTTGATTGAAACTACCTAAACTCAGATTAGTAACTGCTAAATTACTTGACCAATTACCTTCATCTAATTTAAAGCTTGTTGCCCGAATCTTACCTCCAGCAAGAGTAAGATCGCCATTACCAGCGATCTGAATCTGAGCAGGATTGAATTTAGCTAGCCCTCCGGCTGCTGCAAAATTACCACTCAACTGAGCCGATTCATACCCTTGGGGAATCTCGGCACTGACACTACTTAATTTTAATCGATCGACTCCAAAATCACCGCGCCATTTACCAGATTTTAGTTCTATTTGTCGCGCTAGAATAGTTCCACCTGCTAGGTTTAATTTAGCATTACCAGCGAGCGTTAGATCTTGAGGTTTGAGGTATTTTAGATCTCCAGCTACTTGGAGATTAGCATCAAGTTTCCCAGTTCTAAATTTGACGGGAATTTCAGGTGCTAATCCACCCAGTACTAATGCTGAAGATTGAATATTTCCTCGCCATTTACCGCGATCAATCTGGAAGTTATTCCCAAAAATCTTACCTTGCGGTAGATTGAGTGTCCCAGTCCCAGTACCTTGAATTGATTCAGGCTGAAATGATTCAAGATTACCCGCAAGATTAAACTTCCCACTCAAGCGACCATTAATTTGAGGGTTGAATTTAGCTAGCTGTAAATCTGTGGTTGTAAATACTCCCTGCCAGTTGTTATCAGCAACGGAGAGACTATCTGACTGGATTTCACCAGCGGCTAATTTTATTTTTCCACGCCCTTGAGCTACGATATTTTTGAGCGCAACTTCAGTTAAACTATTACCACTGAGATTAAAATTTCCACTAATAATACCTGCGGGTATCTGGCTATTATTTGGTACTAGTTCAGTTGGGACTAATTGCTGAAGATCGATCGCTCCACTACTCAGATTAGCCTGCCATCTGCCGCGATCGATCTCAAATTGATTAGCAGTAATCTCTCCAGCAGCTAACTGTAAGTTTAAGCGTCCAGTAGCTTGGATTTGATCGAGATCTAGATCGCTATTAAGTCCCGTTGCTTGAATAGTTCCTCCCAATTTACCTCGATAATTAGCTGCTAAATCTTTTCCACCAATTTTGGCTAGTTGCTGAGTATCTAAATTCTGGGGTTGAAAATTGAGCAACCAATTAGTTGCGGTGACTGATCCCGTGGCGGTAATCGTACCGCCCGCTGCGGCGAGGGTTGCCCCACGGATGATAGTTTTGCCTTGAGGGGTAATCTGGAGATCTGTCGTGACGGGATAAGTCGCTTGAGGTGCATTGACACGCAGGTTTGTGTAGATATCGGCTCCAGCCCCGCCAATCGTCCCCGTCACCACCGCGTTACCCATTTTTACCTGGGTGGGCAATTTCGCACCGTACAGCCGACTCAGAGCATCTCCTGGTAGCTGACTAGCTTGCACCTGAAATCGGGTTTGAGGAATTTTGAGCAGATTAATTTCGCCCTGAGTGGAGATCTTGCCGCCTAGCTTCGGTTGGGCGGTAGCATTTAGGGTGATCCGACTATCCGCTAGTCTAAAGTTACCATTAACCCGATCGATCTCCACCCGATCGACTTGACTAATTTGGCTATTATTAAACGTTCCGGTTAAAATTGGGCGATCTAATTTACCGCCTAATTGCAATTTTCCAATTGCCGCACCTGCGAGGGGAAAGGGTGAAATAATATCGATGCTTTTAGTGATATCATTCAGTGCGATCGGATTAAGTTGAGCATTAAGTTTATAGCCAGTTGTATAATTCAGATCGCCACTGACGACTCCTGTGACGCGATCGTATTTAGTCGCGACATTATTGAATTTAACTGCTTGTTCTGACACCTCGATCAGCCCATTAATATCATCTAGACTGCGGGGCACATTATTAATTACTAACTTACCATTTTGGACTAATAATTTACTATTAATTCGCAGATATTTTTGAGGCTGAAGGGCTAAATTTAAACTGCCAGTGACAGTACCCTGAACGATATTAACTTCAGGAATTTTGACAATGCGGGTGGCTGCGGCTGCATCTAGCTTTTGACCCTGAACTACTAGCTGAGTTGCACCAGTTGCCAACAGACTATTGCCCTGAATCTGTACCTGCCCCCGCTCACTAAATTGCGCTCCACCGCTGAAATTCGCTCGTTCCTGACTGTCATCAACATCAGCCTGAAGATTGATTTTAGTAATATTAATTGGCTGTGAGTTTTTACCGGAGGGAATCACCGTAGCCCGCGCATCTTCAATCTTGACACTACCAACCTCAACTTTAATTGGACTGGGTGGAGTCTTTTCTTGAGCAGGAATATTAACCCAATTACCCTGACTATTCTGAGCTACAGAAATGCTGGGAGAGACCAATTTAACATCTAATTTTAATGTCCGATTAAAGAGTAACTTAATCGGATTGAAATTAACCACAACATCCTGAACTTGGAGCTGATTTAGATCCGTGCCGTGTGGGGGAATAATCGCATTACTTAGTTGAATCTCATTGAGCCAGATCTCTTCAACTTCCCCCAAACTAATTGGACGTTTGAGTGTTTTAGTTAGCTCTTGGGAGACAATTGGTGATAGATAACGTTTTGCCCACCATTGCCCACAGCCGATGCTAACTATTAGCAACAAGAATAAGCCCAAACCAATATTACTGCCAGTTTTTAGAAACAACTTCAGCCAGCGACGAGAACTATGTTGTGTATTATCTGACAATTGGGGCTGATGTTTTGGTAGAGTCAATTTATTTCCATGTGTCGTCACTTGCTGATTGATGCTTGTCCGCAGATGCTATCTCTACGACAGGCGAGTAAGCTAACATACATTCAATCGCTCATGATGCTCACATACATATATAGACGAATTTACCCGTCGATATTGTGCCCAATGTTAGCATTCGTTGGCGTAGCCTCTCCTCTGGAGAATCGTTACCATCCCAATCTTAACCAGTCGAAATTATAGATCGTGTCAACCTAGTAGGCTAAAGCGGAAGTTAGGTTAGTACTAGGGGGTAATGGTTGAGAGGAGAAGGGGGCAGTGCTAGACTAGCACTAACAGCACTGAAATTGACAATATAGGAAAGAGAAAAATTACGGGGCAAGTGATGAGTCGATCTGTTTAATAATTTAAACGTAATTCTACTTGACTATTCAACCGATCTTTACGCTGGTGCCAATCGGGGAGAATGCTTGCTAATAGCTGATAGAAACTAGTGGAGTGATTGGGAAACCGCAGATGACAGAGTTCGTGAATGATGACATAATCGATGCAATCTTTTGGTGCGCTAATTAATAAGGGATTAAGGAAGATTTTACCTTTTGGAGTGCAGCTTCCCCAGCGTTTGGACATGGTGCGGAGTTCAAAACCATTTTCGGCGATGCCATAGGGTGACGCTAACTGAGTACAATATTGGTAGCGTTCTGAAAAGATTACCATCG
>JANNDQ010000394.1:0-6127 GCA_031387965.1 Chamaesiphon sp. OTE_75_metabat_567 | reverse complement strand
CCAATTGGTTGGTATGTTGGGCGTATACCAAAACTCCGGTGCGCGGAACTGGCAGGAGTCCGAACTCAAAGCGATGTTGGAACATGCTAAAACCTTTAGCTTCCCCCTCCAGCAGACTGCTAGTCGCCGCCAGAGCCAATTCCAATCCAAACAGATGGAAGAACGGCTGCAACGGGAACGGGGACTATCCAAGCTCCAAGAGCGGCTTCGCACTGCTAAAGATGAGCAAACTGTCTTCCAAGTTGCGACCCAAGATGGTCGGAAGCTACTCAATAGTGACAGGCTGGCGATTTATCAATTCGACGCAGATTGGAGTGGTCGCTTTATCGCTGAATCCGCTGCCCCTGGCTGGATTGACTTGATCAAAACCGTTCATATTGTCCAAGATACCTTCCTCCAACGGACTCAAGGTGGTCGTTATAAAGATGGTGAATGCTTCGCCGTCGATGACATCTATACCCAAGGACACCAAACTTGCCACATTCAGCTCCTAGAGCAATTTGAAGCCAGAGCCTATGTCCTCGCCCCCATCTTCGGTGCCAACCGGAAACTGTGGGGACTGATCGCGGCATACCAAAACACTGGTACCCGCAAATGGCAGGAAGAGGAAATCGAAACTCTCCGCCAGATGGGTCTGCAAGTCGGGATTGCCATGGAGCAAATCGACTATATTCAGCAGCTCCAAAAACGTGCCGAACAAGAGCAAACCATCAATCGGATTGCCGATCGCATCCGCCAATCTCTAGTCGTCGATGATGTCTTCGCCAGCGTCGTCCAAGAGATTCGCCAAGCTTCCAAAGCCGATCGATCGGTAGTTTATCAGTTCAACCCTGACTGGAGCGGTCAAGTCGTCGCCGAATCCGTCGGTAGTGGCTGGGTATCCCTACTCGTTGATCAGAAAAAAGATGAAGTCCTCAGCGGCAATCGGACTGGTAGCGATCGCTGCCTACTGCGGAAATGGTCACAAAAAGATATCACCGAAGAAGATACTTACCTCCAGAATAATAAAGGTGGTAAGTATGCCAAAGGCTCAAAATCGACGGCAGTCAACGATATCTATGCCAAGAATTTCCCCGATTGCTATATTCAATCACTAGAAAAATATCAGGCTAAAGCCTATATCCTCGCACCAATTTTCAAAGGTGGTGTCCTGTGGGGATTGCTCGGAGTCTATCAAAATGATGCTCCTCGCGTTTGGGATGCTTCGGAACGATCGGTCATTGAGCAAGTTGCCCTCCAAATCGGTGTCGCCCTTCAGCTTGCTGAATACCTCGATCGGGTTAAAACTCAAGAGCAGGAACTGTCAGCAATCGTTGATCGGGAACGTGCCAATCGTCAAGAATTGGAATCAGAAGCTCTCCGCGTTCTCAAGGCGATCGGCCCCTCCTTCCGAGGCGATTTGACCGTCCGTGCGCCACTATCAGAAACTGAGATCGGCACAATTGCCGATGGTTACAACACCACGATTCAAAGTCTGCGGGAACTAGTCCGCCAAGTCCAGACTGCCGCAACGAGCGTAAGTACCACCTCTAGCGAAAACAATCTTCTGGTAAATAACCTCTCCGCTCAAGCCCAGCAAGAACTCGAACAACTCGATCGAGCGTTGATTCAGGTAGATCTGATGGTGGCTTCAAGCCAAGAAGTTGCGGACTTCGCCCAGAAAGTCGAGCAGGTAGTCCAATCAGCTAACCGCACCGTTCAAACTGGCGATGCCCTGATGGAAAATACCGTTGAAGAGATTCTCGAAATCCGATCAACTGTATCGACTACTGCCAAGAAAATCAAACGCTTGGGTGAAACCTTCCAGAAGATTTCCAAAGTAGTTAACCTAATTGAAAACTTCGCGACTCAAACCAACCTGCTCGCGCTGAACGCTTCGATCGAAGCCACTCGTGCCGGACAGTATGGGAAAGGATTTGCGGTAGTAGCCGATGAAGTCCGCTCACTCGCTTATCAGTCTGCCAACGCAACGACTGAAATTGAGCGCCTGGTAGACGAGATTCGGATCGACACCAACGACGTAACCGAAGCAATGGAAATCGGCATCGCCCAAGTCGTCCAAGGGACAAATTTGGTCAACGAAACCCGCCAAAGCTTGAGTGAGATTGTGGTAGCGACTGGTCAAATCAGTGAACTTGTCAAAGCGATCGGTTTATCGGCTGGCACTCAAAACAAACAGTCCCAGAAACTCACCGAAGTGATGACAGACGTAGCGATGATTGCCAATCTCACCTCTGACAGCGCCATCCAAATCTCTGAGTCTTGCCAACAGCTGATCACCACCTCTCAGGTGCTAGAGACTAGTGTCAGTCGGTTTAAGGTGGACTAAAGCCTAAAGCCTCCCCCCCAACTCCCAATACGGTTCGGTTAGCTTCGATTGAGATCTGAATCCCCCAACCCCCTTAAAAAGCGGATGCGCGTACCGTTCGGGTTCCCCGACGGTTTAGCGCACCAAGCAGGGGGCTTTAAAAGTCCCCCTTTTTAAGGGCGATTTAGCGGCGGTTTTATTCTGGGGTTCCCCCAGAATAAAAAACCGACAAGACAGGGGGATTTCAACCTAAGCCGGAGCAATTAATTCACGATTGGTTCTTAACCGAACCGTATTGCCCTAACTCCCTACCCCCTAACCCCAATGACCGACGATCTAGATTTTCAAGAGTCACTCGATCGATATTTTGAGATCGAAGCGGCGGAACTATTACAGACAATCGAAGAAACACTACTAGTCCTAGTCGAAGAAAAAACGATCGAGCGTGTCCATACCCTGATGCGGGCAGCACATACCATCAAAGGTAGTGCTGCTAATTGTGGGTTCAAGACGATCGAGACGATCGCTCATCACCTGGAAGATGTCTTCCAAGCGCTCTACCCGCCAGAACTAGAAATCGACCCCCAGCTCGGTTCACTGCTAATGGAGGGCTATGACTGCCTGTATGACCCGCTGAGTGCATTACTCGGCGGCGTTCCCTACGATGAAGCAGCAACTCTGGAGCGGACAGCCGAGCTATTTGCGAGACTTCAGACTCATTTGGGCGACTTCTTTGGACGGGAGACTCCGTTACCAACTGCTGCTGAATTGGGATTTGATGTCATCGGGTCAATTTTTACGGATAGCATTCCTCACGATCTTGAAGATCTAGCTGTCGCGATCGCCAGTCAAAATGCTGCTAAGGTTAGCGAGAGTCTGCGATCGTTGGCAGAATTTTTACTGGAATTGGGTGGGTCTTATAGTCTGCCAGGGATTGCCGAAATTGCGATCGCGACGATTACCGCGCTAGAACGACATCCAGCCAGAGTGCTAGAATTAGCCCCGATCGCTTTAGCTAATTTTCAACAGGCTCAGGTGTCGATTATTGGTGGCGATCGATCTGTTGGTGGTGAGGTATCATCGGCATTAGCCGCTTGGAGTCACACCGATTCATTCGCTAGTGACCAATCTATCACCCCTGCTGATTCGAGTGAGTGGCTATCACTGATCGATGTTGCAAGTTCCGAACAATCTGACTCAGAGTCGAGTATCATTACAGATACGACGGCGGATCATACCGACTCGACTGACTGGTTGTCTCTGGTCGATCGACCCGAAATCACCGAGCCAGAATCAGTAGATGTTCCCGCTACAATCACATCGGACTGGTTATCACTAGTTGAAGATGAGGCGACTCCAGCAGCCGAAACATTTGCGGAAATCACTACTTCAGCTTCAGATGAGACTGAATGGCTGTCATTAGTCGATGATCCCACTGCTACAACAGCAGAGCCACCAGCAGATACTACTTCAGACGAAGCCGAATGGTTATCTCTAGTCGATGATTCCACGCCTGCGCCAGCAGAACCGACAGCAGATACTACTTCAGACGAAGCTGAGTGGTTATCCCTAGTCGATGATCCCACTGCTACAACGGCAGAACCACCAGCAGATATCACTTCAGACGAAGCTGAATGGCTGTCCCTAGTTGATGATGGTGACTCGGCAGTCACTACCGAAGATGTCGCAGAGCCAGATGATCTCGATTCAGAGATTGTAGAAATTGGTTCGTTTGAGCCTGACGCAAATGATTTGAGTCAGACAGAATACATCATCGAAGCGAATGAATTGCCATCTAATTCAGATCTCGCGCTCAGTAGTAGATCTGGACTCGATCGCATTTTCCAGTCAATTTGGAGCGGCAATACCGAATCAAGCTCAACCGAAGAACCAGCAGCAACTGCCAAGCCTGCCGAACCGCGTGAAGCGCAGCCTGATGCCTTGGTGAGCGTTAGAGTTGCTACCATCCAGCTGGAGCGACTCAGCCACACCATCGGCGAATTATTAATTGATGACAATCAACAATATCTCCGCGCCGAACAGCTACAGAAACTTGCTCAATCTACCTTCGAGCAATATCGACGGTGTGAGCAAAAGCTACGGGTTGTCAGCGATTGGGCTGATAAGAATAATCTTGCCAACGAGCGGCTCAAATTTTCCACTCGTCAATCGCCCACTAGTGCCAAGGATCGCCGCAAGCAGCGCAAAAAAGCGACAAATAATGAAATTCAATCGCAGTTCGACAGCCTCGAAATGGATGTCTACAGCGACTTGAGCATTTTGATTCAAAATCTGACTGACGATCTCACCGAATTGGGGATTAGAGTCAGCAACTTAGCAGACATCACCCAAAAATCACGAACCACCTTGAGTAAACGCCAGCAGCTACTGGCTGAGGCGCAATCAGAAATATTTGAAGCCCGGATGGTGGAAATTTCTGGCGTACTCAATCGCTTCCCCCGTCTGCTCCAGCAGATGATCGCCGCTCACCGGAAACCCGCCCAGTTGCAGCTAATTGGCAGTGAAGTCTCGATCGATAAAACGATCGCCGAAAAACTCTACGATCCGCTGCTCCACCTAGTCAGAAATGCTTACGATCACGGGATCGAATCAAGCGAAAGTCGGATTGCCCAAGGCAAATCACCCACCGGACAACTGACAATTAAGGTGTATCACCAAGGTAATCGCACCAAGATTGAAGTCAGCGATGATGGACAAGGCTTGAACTTTGCGAAAATCCGGCAACGGGCGATCGATATGCGCCTGCTCGATCCCAGTCATCCAGCAACAGAAGCCGAACTTGCCGAAATCATGTTTGCCCCAGGCTTCTCGACCGCCGAGCAAGTAAACGATCTTTCCGGTCGGGGCATCGGTTTGGATGTCGTCCGTGACCGTATAGGTAGTCTACAGGGCAAGATCGATGTCAGATCGATCGCTGGTAAAGGCACCACTTTTGTGATGCAGTTCCCACTCAATCTCACTACGACTAGGCTACTGATTTGTGAATCTGAGGGCTTGGTTCACGCACTGCGTTCTGAGGCGATTAGTCAAGTACTACTACCAGATCCAGATCGAATTCAGTCCCAATCTCTATTCACAGATCGCACCGCCAGATTCCTCCGCTGGGGTGATGGTGCTACCCAGAAGCTGATTCCGATTTATACCGTAGCTAGTCTGCTTGACTATCATTGCGCGATCTTTGCCAATGATGAGCGGGTAATGAATCTGTTCCCAGTCAAAACTAAAAGCAACACCAATGCCTTGCTGCTGCTGGATCTTGACGGCGAACAAATCTGTCTCGAAGTCAACCGCATCCTCGTCGAGCAAGAATTAGTTGTCAAATCTCTCGGTCAAACCTTTGGACTACCCAGCTACGTTCAAGGCTATAGCGTCCTAGGCGATGGTAGTCTCACCCTCGCACTCGATCCAGTCGAATTGCTGGCTAAAGTAAAGTCGAATACCTCCAACCCATTCATTCCCGCCAATTTATCGGCATTATCGCCTGTCTCACGACCAGCGCTAGCTCCAGCGAGTGATTCAGTTCCGACAGAAGTTAGTGATGCTCTGGATCAGATCGTCAGCCGCAACTCCACTCAACCAGGGCGACAGTTGCAAGTATTGGTAGTCGATGACTCCCTCGTTCAGCGCCAAAGTTTGGTTCGATCGCTCACTAAGGCAGGATGTCAAGTCATCCAAGCTAGTCACGGTCGAGAAGGTATTCTCAAACTGCAAGAACATCCTCGGATTCGCTTGGTAGTTTGCGATATTGAAATGCCCCAAATGAACGGGTTTGAGTTCCTTAGCTATTGCCGTCAAGAC
>JANNDQ010000334.1:0-1739 GCA_031387965.1 Chamaesiphon sp. OTE_75_metabat_567 | reverse complement strand
CTTGACCCCCATGTGACAAGGCGGCTTGATAAAAAGCATTGACACTCGCACGATCACTCGCTTTAAAAGCTAAATGTTGGCGTTCGGGAACGACAGTATCTTCGGACTTGCCAGCATAGAGCCAAAAAAACATTTGCCCGTAAGCAGCAATCCCCGAAATTGCAAAAGAACGTTGAATTCCCAATGCTCCTAGTACGTTATCGTAAAAGGCAATAGATCGATCAAGATCGGCAATATAAATTGAAATGTGGTCTAGCATCAGAAATTGTGCGATCTACTTTATTTTAAAATTACGATACCTAGCCTTCTACTTTCGATCGATATTCGGCTGCGGTGTAGCTGTCGTTGAGTTCTTGATCGTCGCTGGGTTCAACTTCGAGCAGCCATCCACCTGTGTAAGGATCGGTGCTGATAATTTCGGGGGCATCGATCGCGCTATCATTGCGTTTGATCACTTTGCCACTAATTGGTGCTTTGAGATCTTCGACTGCTTTGACAGACTCGATCGATCCAAAGGCAGTCCCCTTGATAATCGTGTCTCCAACTTCCGGCAATTCGACAAATACTATGTCCCCTAGCTGATCCACTGCAAAGGCACTCACGCCGATTTTGGCGATGTTTGCAGTTATTTCTACATATTCATGGGTATCTGTGTACCGCAAATTTTCGGGATACTCAAAGCTCATCTTGCACTCTCCTAATTCTCTTCCGAATCTAGCATAGCGATTTATGGGTCGTTGAATGACTTATTTCAGCACATCTGGCAAACCAACTTCTTGAAGCGTAACTAATTTACCCTCAAAATTCATGGCATACTCTCCAACAATTCTAGCTTCGGCTACCTGACGACGGAGTTCAGCTCGATCGAAATCATTGTCCACACCACCCAAGAGATAGACAATCAATTTAGCTGCTAAGTCTCGTCCAGATACCAAAATTCGCTTCTTATTCGGATCGTATAAAATCCCATACCAGAGCGATTGAGGCAGATTAATATTGCTAAATCCACCATCGGCATCATATCGATCGAGTTTACGGAAAACCTCAGTTTCAGCCATTTGTTTTTTAAAAACCGCTATTCCCACCCCTTGAGCAAAGGCAACTTGTCCGACAGGGCGGAATAAAATGTGTCCCTCGCCACCACCAGGTTCAAAGCTAAATCGGCGTAGCTGAGTCGTATCTTCGCCCTTTAACCGTCCGAAACTGGTAAATTGGGAGACTCGATCGAACAAGTCACTAAAAGCTGCTATTCCCGCTGCTAATTCAGCCGGATCTGGGCGCAAGGGTACTAAGCCTTTTTGGGCTTTGGGTTTCCAGTGGGGAAATTGGTACTGGAGATATTTAGCAGCCATATCTTGCAACGCTTGCAAAGTAGTTAGCACCGTGGTTTTAGTTGCTACTGTTGCACTGTCCCAATTCACGCGCGGTTTGCGTCCTGGAGTATCTTTTAGTAATGGATGATTGACCGCAATATTCCGCGCCACGATCGCAAATCCATCATTTTCATCTAATTGCGCTAATTGTCCTTTACTCAATGCAACTGCCATCAAATTGACATGCACAAAGATCGATCGAATGCGTCTTCTGGCTTCTAATTGTGTCTCCCCTTGGACTACCGCCGAGATAAATTCAATCCCGATCGTTTCCTGGGGTAAACTCTCTAAATAATCCTCAGTTGTCTCAAATTGGGCGCGGGTAATCTTACTCCCAACTGGATGTCGATCCTTGTTATATCTAGC
>JANNDQ010000330.1:0-5000 GCA_031387965.1 Chamaesiphon sp. OTE_75_metabat_567 | reverse complement strand
ATCGAGCCAATTGTCAAAAACTTATGGTGGGAAGGGAGTAAGCAGCCTTTTAAAGTATCCTCACCCGCTTTGTAGTTAGGAAATTGCCCGATCTGATGAAAAATTTTGACCATCCCCCCAGAATATTATTCCTGTATGGCTCATTGAGAGATCGATCCTACAGCCGCTTGGTGGCGGAAGAAGCCGCCCGAATCATTCAAGGGTTGGGTGCAGAAGTAAAGTTCTTTGACCCCCGTGAATTGCCCATTTATGGCAGCGTTCCTGATACTCATCCGAAAGTACAGGAGTTGCGGGAGTTGAGCCTATGGTCGGAAGGACAGGTTTGGTCTAGTCCAGAGCTGCACGGACAGCTTACGGGGATTATGAAAAATCAGCTCGATTGGATTCCGCTCTCGATTGGGGCGGTACGACCAACTCAAGGGCGGACATTGGCGGTGATGCAGGTGAGCGGCGGTTCCCAGTCTTTTAATGCTGTGAATACGATGCGGTTATTGGGACGATGGATGCGAATGTTTACGATTCCCAACCAGTCATCGGTAGCTAAGGCATATCAAGAGTTTCATGAAGATGGGACGATGAAAGATTCGGATTATCGCGATCGAGTAATCGATGTGATGGAGGAATTGTACAAGTTTACGATTCTATTACGAGAGCATGTTGATGATTTGACCGATCGACATAGCGAACGCAAAGCCGCTCGTGCCCTCGAAATTTAATCTCAATAGGCTCTATCATGACTTCTACCGGATCACCTCAAAAAAAGCTGTCGTTTCTAGATCGATTCCTAACGCTGTGGATCTTTCTCGCAATGGCAATCGGTGTAAGCATCGGCTATTTCTATCCAGCCGTCGATACTGTTATTAATCGATTTCAGGTTGGCGCGACCAATATTCCGATCGCCATCGGGCTAATTTTGATGATGTATCCGCCACTGGCGAAGGTGCGCTATGAAGAACTCAGCGACGTTTTTCGCAATGGTAATGTTTTAGCAATCTCGCTAATTCAAAACTGGGTTATCGGCCCAGTTTTGATGTTTTTACTGGCGATCGTCTTCTTGCGCGATTACCCAGAATATATGGTGGGGCTGATTTTAATCGGGTTAGCACGGTGTATTGCGATGGTGATCGTCTGGAGTGATTTGGCACGGGGAAATACCGAATATACAGCCGGATTAGTGGCTTTTAATAGTATCTTTCAGGTGATTTTTTATAGTCCTTACGCTTGGTTCTTTTTGACGGTATTGCCGCCAATGTTTGGGCTAAAAAGTACTGGTGTAAATGTGAGCATTGCGGAGATCGCCCAGAGTGTGATGATTTATTTGGGTATTCCCTTTTTGGCTGGCTTTTTGACGCGGTTTTTCTTAGTCAAAGCCAAAGGTAAGCAGTGGTATCACGCAACCTTTATTCCTAAAATTAGCCCAATTACGCTGATTGCCCTGCTGCTGACGATCGTCGTCATGTTTAGTCTCAAAGGAAACCTGATCGTCCAGATTCCGCTTGATGTAGTGCGGATTGCGGTACCGATGATTATTTACTTCGTCGTGATGTTTTTGGTGAGTTTTTATATGGCGTGGCGGATTAAGACAGATTACGCCAGAGCAGCTAGTGTGGCGTTTACTTCGGCAGGTAACAATTTTGAATTAGCGATCGCCGTCGCAATTTCCGTGTTTGGAATTAAGTCTGGGGTGGCATTTGCGGCGGTAGTCGGCCCTTTAGTTGAAGTACCTGTGTTAATTGGGCTGGTGAATGTTTCGTTCTGGTTGCAGCGGAAATTTTTTACTGGGCAGGCGCTATGAATTTCCTGGGGATGTCTGCCACTCTATGAATCTCCAAACTGGACATCTCGATAAAATTTACTGTATTATTGAATGATGGACATTACTTTGATGGCAATAAAGTAAGCAAAACTAAGGTAAGTCTGGCTTGTAGCGATCGT
Organism: Chamaesiphon sp. OTE_75_metabat_567; assembly: GCA_031387965.1. Taxonomy (GTDB): domain Bacteria; phylum Cyanobacteriota; class Cyanobacteriia; order Cyanobacteriales; family Chamaesiphonaceae; genus Chamaesiphon. Next base: position 3,065 of record JANNDQ010000330.1, on the reverse strand, counting down.
CAGACATTAACAATTACCATGAGTCGCTTTGATTGAGCCAATAAATTTCCGTCTCAACACCTCTACCTTTTCCCTGATTTCATCCGTGCTTAATTTCTCTACCAACTCAGTCAACCAGACCGATTTTGCTGCCCAAATATGCAGTGAGATAGATTTGTGGCAACTAGAGGATGAGCTATCGAAGCTGGCGACGGGCAAATCATTGCATTCATATTTCATGTCACTGCGGGAAAATAACTACGACAACATCAATCATGATGTTGTTCAGTTGAAAAAATAACAAGAAAACAATTTACATCTTCTTGTAACCCCCGCTTGTCTACCATAGACAACGGGGGTTGTTTGCTAAGGAGGCTCAATATTATGAAACCTGCCACAACTGCGATCTCTAACAACAAGTCCTTCGATCTGAAGGCGACAATGCCGCCTGTGCTCAATAATTCTGTTGTTGTATTTTCGGCGAATTATTTGCCAATGGCGCGGATTAATATCCGTCGGGCGATCACCCTGCTGATTATGGGTAGAGCAGAGCCGCTAGACTTACAGGATACCAAACTAGTGTGGACATTGCGATCGCCTTCCGTAACGATCGAGGTGCCCCACCACATTCGGCTCAAAACTACTACCGCTGAACGGTTGTGGAAGCTACCGAGCGTCAGTCGCCGCGAACTGCTTAGGCGAGACGGACATCGCTGTCAGTACTGCGGTAGTGCCAAGCAATTGACGATCGATCATGTGGTTCCTCGCTCCAAAGGTGGCACCCACACTTGGGATAACGTCGTAATTGCTTGCGAAACCTGCAATCACAAAAAGGGAGATAAATATCTTAATGAAACGGCAATGACGCTGAAAACTAAGCCCAAAGCGCCGATGCACCCAACGGTAGCTTTTGCTGAACATTTCTGGCAAAGTCGCGGTGGCTAAGTACAAAATACATTGGCTACGACCAATCATCCATCTGCAACCCTGGGACTTTCTCGAAGTCACGGCGATTGCAAGTGACCAAAATCCCTTCGACAGATAGGACGATTGCGGCAATTCGCAGATCGTGACTACCAATGCGGATTTTTTGCTGAAGTAATTCACGATATCGATCTTTAGCTAGTTCTGAAAATGGCAAAATTGGTAGTGCTTGCAGATCTTCAATCGAGGATTGCAAATCTCTGTAGGCAATAGCAAGGCGGTCGATCCGTTCGACTCCCGATAGGCTATCAATCGCTGCCAATCTACCTTTCATCTTCTCTTCGGCGGTAACAATTGAGATTGCCACTGAGTCAGCATTTACTTGGCGGAGTCGCTCTTTAATTTGGGGATTTCCTCGTTCTAGTAAGGATAGGCTATCTGTATCTAGCACCCACAGTGTCATTGAGCAGTATCTTCTTCTAGCCAAATGCCCTCGCTTTCATTGGCTACTTGGCGGGCTGCGGCAATGGCTGTTTGGTATTCTTCCCAGTTAGGGTCGTCTTGATACTTCCCCGCGATCTCCAGCCAGGGATTTTTAGTTTGTACCAATGGCAAGTTCAAGTAGGCAATCTCGCCATCTGCTAATTGTGCTTTGACTTGTTGGTCTAGTTTCGACAGGGCATCTTCGCGACTATTTCCTTCAACTGAAAAGCCTGCCCAAGTTAATAATTTGGCAATCCAGACTCGATCTGCGCGTTCTGTCACTAAGACGGGTGTGGGGGATGAGGTTCGATTGTCTCCAATGGGGGCGACTGTCATGGCAGGTCATCAATGATGGGGTTACTTGATCGTAGCTCAATATTACTAAATGGACTAAAATCTCTATTGCTACTCACTATCTACTAATTTTTAGATTAATAGATAATTATTGACATCACAGCTTAATCATAAAGCTATCTCTTAAATGAAAATCTGCGACTTTGCCACTGTGTGAGATCGCCCAATAGCTGAGCTGATTTTGACTAGATTTAATCACAGTCGTAACTGACATTTCTAGATCTTGTTCAGCTAAGATAATTTCACTTAGATCGAACTCTAAACTCAGAGTAATGTAATTTGGATATCGATCGACTTTAAATGGTAAAGAGGTGAATGCTAGCTCATCGCGTAAGCCCTGACGATAATCATCGAAGGCAAATACCGCCCAATTTCCCGCCGGCGATAGATTAAATTCCCAATAATTAGCATCGCCTGGAATCCCAATAAAGAACTCAAAGCAAGTAGCTTCCCACAAGTGGAACTTTCGACTGGGCTGAGTTACAGGTGGATCGATCGAGATTGCATTTAGATCGCCGAATAGTTGATACTCGATCGACAGCAGCTGGTTTTTGCGATTAACGCGACCATTGATTTCAACTTGTGGTGAATTACTACTGGGAAATGGCTTGAGGGCAAAGTTAATGATCACGGGCGTAACTCCTCGATCATCTTCCGAATCACTTGTTCTTGAGCTTCGATACTTTCAGTTAGTTTAAATTGTACCAATGCTCGATCAAGATTATGAGTTGGATATTTAACTTTGAAGTAAACATTCCCTGCTAAATGATCGGTGAAAAATCGTAACCCCAATTCAAACGCAATTAATCGAATCCCATCAAATAGATATTCATAGTCATAATTGGTGAGGAAACCGCTAGCTTGGGAGAAATATCCGGTGAGAATCGATCGACACATTTCCACATCGAAATATACCTGCTCCCAATCTTTTGTTTCTTCACCGAGGGGATTGCAACCCGATCGCAAGCAATCACCGACATCATAGTGTACCAGCCCTGGCTTGACCGTATCTAAATCGATAATTCCGATCGCCTGTTGGGTGGTAGTGCAAATCATCACGTTATTGACCTTGGGATCGCCGTGAATCGGTCGCAATGGTAGTTTGCCAGCACTTTTAGCATCCTCCAAGACTCGTGCCCATTCCTGCCGCTTTTGGACGAATTTGAGGCAATAGTCTATTTCGGGATTTACCGTGCCCGTATATTTTGGTAATACCTGATGATAATGTCCAAGATATCGGGGCGTAATGTGAAACCCTTCTAGCGTATCCGCTAATTGAGTCGGATCGAGATCGCTAATCAGGTGATGAAACCTACCCAGCGCAT
>JANNDQ010000293.1:0-1506 GCA_031387965.1 Chamaesiphon sp. OTE_75_metabat_567 | reverse complement strand
TTTGCCACGTTCGAGTACATTGAACTGAAGAATAACTTTGGCGGGATCTTTGCCAGGGATGAAGGATACGCGCACATCATCGAATAATCATAATCCATAAATCCGCCGCAGATCTTTTTCAACAGTAGCCTTGTTGAAAATTTTGCCTGGTTTTAATTCCGCCTCACGAGTGATGATAAAGGGTCGAGTTGTCCCTGTAAATGGCTTTTTATTTTCATCTACAACTGCACCCTGTGCATTCAAAAATTGCACATGAACATCCTCAATTATGCCTTCAGCAATTACTAAAGTCAGTTTCCCATCAGGACTAAGTTCTTCAACATCAACGACTTGAGCGAGATTGTAGCCCTGTTTCTGGTAGAGTTTGTTCAAATTGTCGATCGCGGCTTTGAGTTCGATCGAGTTTAGTCTTCTGCCATACTGAGATTGGAAAATACGATCAATCTCGGCTGGAGCAATCACGCTACTACTAGCTGGCAGTGTCTTAATCACAGCTTGCCTAAACATGCCATAAGGCTTGACGATAAAGCTAATTTTCACACCTGTTGCAGTATCTTCAGGAACGATCTCTACTGCCGAAAAGTCACCCAACGCCCTGACTGCATTTAAGTTTTGCTCTAATTGCGTGCGCGTAACCGATTGCCCAATTTTAATAGTTATGACTTGGCGAACTTTAGCTGCTATTGCTGGTTCTAGTTCGCCTCGATCTGCTTTGATAATAATGTCGGAAATTAGGATTTGTTTAGGTGCTTTTGCTGGCTCAGTCTTAGAGGGTATAATCGGTTGGGGCTGTGGACGATCGATCGATTTTCGGGATTTGGGTTTCGATCTCACAATTCTGCTATCGAGCCGTTCTGTAGTGTAATTGGCTTGTGAAACTTTTGGTAAGCTGATTTTGGTAATATTGCTAGTCTGAGGTGCAGCAGACGCTACCCTCATCGGCATTAACATCTCGACCGAGCAAATCAATAGTAAACGAGTTAAATAAGTTTTCATCGATCGACTCCCAAAAATTGTCACAATACCGCACATCCCATAGAGACTAACCCAATCACTAGGCATATGAAAATTCACTAAGGTCATCATAAATGTTACGAAAGTCACATCCATCATTACCAAAGTCACATCCATCTCAACTAAAATCTAAAATAAAGATCGATCGATTGGAGCTAAAGCTTTGTCAACGCAGATAACACGTTTACCCCTGATTCCTACAAATATGCGTCGATCGCTGCTAGTCATCGAGCTATTTGCGTTGGTTTTTAGTGTTTGGTTGTTTTTGGTAACACCACACTTAAAAAAATCTCCATTTCTGATTGAACAGGCATTTTTATTTGCGATAGTATTTATTCCTTTTATTATATTTTTGCCCGCTAACAGATCGGTTTGGTACAGACGAATTTATATCTCATTGGCAGTTTTAGCTACTATTATTGCTGAAACACACGACTTTTCTAGTTTCACTCTCTACTGCACATTCTTGTTGAAAGGATGTTTTTTATTACC
>JANNDQ010000253.1:0-3393 GCA_031387965.1 Chamaesiphon sp. OTE_75_metabat_567 | reverse complement strand
CAAGTAGAGTTTTACCTGTACCTGGAGGGCCGACTAGTAGTACACCTTTAGGAATTTTGGCTCCGAGGCGGGTGTATTTGTCGCTATCCTTGAGAAAATCAACAACTTCTTGGAGTTCTTGCTTGGCTTCATCGACACCAGCAACATCGGCAAATTTAACTCCAGTTTTTCCTTGGGCATAAGTTCGCGCCTTGCTCTTACCGACTCCCATTACTCCAGTCCCACTAGCTTCGGTATATTTGAGCAGCAAAGCCCCGGCACCGACAGCAACTAATGAGGGTAAAACAACTGCAAGTAATGTCCCCAGCCAGGAATCAGCTGGCGGATTTTGGATTGCATATTCTACGCCATTTGCAGTGAGTAAATCAGGTAAACTTTCGGAGAGTAAGTCGGGGATAGTAAAATAAGTTTCGGCACTGTTTTCGCTACTGACTGTATATTCGATCCGATTCGGACTGATAATTACGTTGGTAACTCGGTTGGTTTTAACTGCTGCTAGAAAATCACCGTAAGCCTGTTGGGGAATAGTTGCCATCGTTTTACAATCAAGGAGTAGATGGAGATTAATACCAAATCTAAGTCAGCATTAGCTTGTCAGTCTTTCAATGACTTGGAACTGCTTTTCCTATGCTTTTAGACTAATCGATTTGGAGTTGCCAACATAAGTCGTGGTGCTACTCAAAATCTGGCGGTAAACCACACTTTTAGTACTTACAGTAGATCTCAGGGTGCTCTTGATGGGCACCCCTACAGGTAGCTTGTGGGTATCCTGGGTCTATGGGTGGTAATAATAGTGGATATGTATTGGTGCAAGATATGAATATACTAAAAGTACTAGATTAATTCATCATCTGGCTGTACCACATCATCTGTGTCGTCAAATTCTGTCTGAGTATGTGCCGTGAGAATCCGGTTTTCGTAGCGACGATTACGGCGAGTGGCTTTAGCTGATGTAGCCCGTTTGATCGATCGCTTGTCCTGCACTAACCGCTGAAGATCGGGTGCATCATTAATGTCGCTCAAGGTATCTTTGTCAGTTCGTTTCATGAAATTTCAACTATGCAGCAACAACGTTCTAAAACACCATCGATTCCGCCGCAGACGGGATTTATGAAGATTCTTCACAGCTTAATCATCATCAGTTTGTTTCTGATGATTGGCAGTATTATCCCTGTCTTGGTACTGACGATCGTCTCAGGGCTGGCAATGTATCAACCTGCTCAATTGCATTGGTTATTGAGTCTGTTTATTAATTGGCAAATTCTCCGCACGGCGCATTTTTTGACGGTGCCAATTTCCTTAATATTTGGATTGGTTCATGTAATCATGGGGCTTCGAGTCGGGGGTCTGAGATTAACCCAATCGATGTTTCGTCCTTAGATAACAGCTGGAACAGTTGTGTATTTTGTTCCAGCTAAATGTATAAATCATAACTATCTTCGACCAGATAGATGAAAACGAGCCGGACATTGAAGACAATGGTAGGGGTAGCGATTGACAAGGGACAAAATTCGATCCAATCCACCAACTCTGGGAGCACGACAGATTTGATTAGCTCCACATTCAGGACATTGACGATTGGTCGTGGGGCGATCTATGAGAACCATTATTCTATTCCCTGAGTATACAAAGTATATATCACTCTATCATATCTAAATTCACATAAGTAGTTAGTAAGATCCATCACCTATTTCCTTGAATTTAATGATTTTATTGATACTCCCTTCCCACTCAAGAAATAGACAATCTCAATCTATGGTGTCGATCTCCTATCCACTATCCACTATCCACTATTCACTCGCTACTCTAGATGTCTAATTTGACACTGGGAAAGGAGTAAGTTCTCTTAACGTGCTGGATCAAATCAATCGTTATCATCAGCAGACTGCCATCAACTTCGATCGTCATCAAACATCACTTCTATTTACATCCTTCCGTAGGCATTCATGATTCCAATTGCAGCTTATATTCACATTCCATTCTGTCGGCGGAGATGTTATTACTGTGATTTTCCAGTATTTGTGGTTGGGGATCGGGGTAATGGGGCTAATTCTGGAAATATTCAACTCTACATTGAGCAATTAGGCAAAGAAATCGCGACCCAGCTAAGTTATGATCAACCTTTAGAAACAATCTTTTTTGGTGGCGGTACTCCATCCTTGCTCACTGTCGAGCAGTTGGGACAAATCTTAGATTGGCTATCAACTAAGTTTGGAATTGCCGCTGATGCCGAAATCTCAATGGAAATCGATCCAGGCACATTCGATCTCGCGCAACTGCAAGGGTATATGCAAGCAGGAGTAACTCGCGTCAGTATTGGGGTGCAAGCATTTCAAGACAATATCCTGCAACTGTGCGGCAGATCTCACACTGTCGAGGATATCTACCATGCTGTAGAATTACTAAATCGAGCTGGTATGGATAACTGGAGTCTAGATCTGATGTCTGGATTACCCCAACAAACTCTGGCTGATTGGGAGACTTCATTAGCAGCGGCGATCGCACTCAATCCTGCCCACATTGCCTGTTACGATCTAGTTGTAGAAGTCCAAACTCCCTTTGCAAAGCAGTACAAGCCAGGGGCTACTCCGTTACCTAGCGATGAAGCCACTGCCCAGATGTACCGGATTGCTCAAAAGAGGTTGACAGCTGCTGGCTATCTGCACTACGAAATTTCCAGCTATGCCCGCAATAGAAGTTATCACTGTCGCCACAATCTTACCTACTGGCAAAATCAACCCTACTATGCTTTTGGGATGGGTGCGGCTAGTTATCTAGAAGGTTATCGTTTTACTCGTCCCCGCAAGACTCAGGAATATTATCAATGGATTGCTGATGGCTGCGACTGGCACGGCGAGATTACATCTGTGGAGGATCGGTTTTTAGAAACTTTCATGCTGGGATTGCGATTGGCTCGTGGGGTAAGTCTAAGATCGATCGAGTCTGAGTTTGGAATAGGGTTAGTAAATAAGTTGTTGAAGTGCTTACAGCGTTATCAACAACAGGGATGGGTAGAGATTGATGTGGTTGAAGATAATGATAATTGGTTAAGATTATCAGACCCAGAAGGCTTACTATTTTCTAATGTGGTGCTGACTGAAATCTTTAGTCAAGAGTTCTAAAATTAGCCAGGATTCTCTAAATCCGCTTACGCTTAAACCAATCGCGTAATTGTTGGCGACAAGTTGATTCTAAAATCCCGCCAATGACGGTTAATTTATGATTGGAAGCCGCACTGTCAGGAATATTTAGTACCGTGCGGACACTGCCAGTTTTGGCATCATCAGCACCATATACGAGCAAACCCAATCGTGCTGCGATGATCGCTCCCGCACACATTGGACAGGGTTCGAGCGTGACATATAGTGTACATCGATCGAGATGCCAACTATT
>JANNDQ010000241.1:0-5358 GCA_031387965.1 Chamaesiphon sp. OTE_75_metabat_567 | reverse complement strand
GGTAATATCACCAGACGAGATTAACAGTAATTTAGCAACGGTAATCGTTGCACCCATGACTACCAGCGGCAAAAAGTACCCAAGTAGGATTCCGGTTAGCTTTGATGATAAAGACGGGTTCGTAGCCTTGGATCAGATTCGATCGGTATCCAAAGATCGGTTACTCAAGAAGTTGGGAACGATCGACATTGATACAGGTAAGGCTGTTTTAATGGCTTTGGGTGAAATGTTTGCAGAATAGATCGAAATAGCCCCCACCAGTGGCGGTGCGCTAATTCCTTTTCCATTTACTTTACAAGTGGGAATTTCTAATAATTGTTGAGAGATAATAAATCCTCAGCTTTTGAGGGCGATCGATTAGTCAGGGTTATTGCTATGGTAGTGATGTAATCGATCCTCTGCCGCAGGGAGCGGTTTAGATTGTATCGGTCAGATAGATCTACTCCACTAGTAGTATGTAATTCAATTGCAATTCAAGCCGTTTAAGTAGCAATTTTGAGCCAATGTTGGCGTTTACATTAGCTTAAAAAATTTCACAAATCTTCATCACCCGCTAGGATTAGCGTATACTACGAAAGCAAAGCTTAAACCTATGTTTACAGGAGCAAAAATCTAATGTCGGAGGCGCAGCAGCAGCCCCTCAGAGTCCCTAGGGAGTTTTTGGGACCACCTGATGACTTGAATCCCAACGTCTTCATGTTTTTTGGCGCAATTGCGCTAGTAACGGTTTCGACAATCGGCTACTGGCAGTGGCAGTTACCAGGTTGGTGTTGTTTCGGCTTCAATGTCTTGGCTTTACATATGGCAGGCACGGTAATTCACGATGCTTCCCACAATGCCGCTCATCCCGATCGAGTGGTGAATGCAATTATGGGTCATGTGAGTGCTTTGATGCTAGGGTTTGCATTCCCAGTGTTTACTCGTGTCCACATCCAGCACCACGCCAACGTCAACGATCCAGACAATGACCCAGATCATTTTGTCTCCACTGGTGGACCACTCTGGCTGATCGCTGCCAGATTTTTTTATCACGAAATCTACTTTTTTCAACGCAAATTGTGGCGAAATTATGAGTTGTTAGAATGGTTCTTGAGTAGGTTGTTTGTCGCACTGGTTATTTATTTTGCTTGTCAACATGGATTTAGTGACTACATTCTAAATTACTGGTTCTCCCCAGCCCTAGTCGTAGGGTTAGCACTTGGGCTATTTTTTGACTATCTACCACACAGACCATTTAAAGACCGCAATCGCTGGAAAAATGCCCGCGTTTATCCAGGGCCAATCTTAAACATTCTGATTTTTGGTCAAAATTATCACCTAATTCACCATCTTTGGCCCTCGATTCCTTGGTACAAGTACCAAGCTGCTTATCAGGCAACTAAACCCCTGCTGGAGTCCAAAGGCTGCCATCAGTCATTAGGATTGCTCAAGGGCAAGGACTTGCTGCACTTTGTCTATGACATCTTTTTAGGGATTAGATTTCATCACAAATCAGATTCAGTCGGATCGGGGAAGAGTGAACACTAGTAATAGATAGCCTAAAGGCTACTGTTTCTCGATCCTCTTTCCTAATCGTCCCATCAGCTTAAACTAGTGGTTTTTAGTCTAAGTTCTGACTGTTGAATCAGAGCTGAGCGTGTTGGTGCGAGCTGTTACAATCGGCACATTATCACAACGCCCAAAAGTGTTTAATGTAATTTGACAAATCCAATATTTGTAACAAATATTACTGACCCAAACAAAATTTTGACTAATTGCTGAGAATTAAACGTATTCATGACCCAATTAATGTAAGATTTAAGCAAAAATATATGACCCTGATCGCCATCTCTTGAAATCTGGAGGAAAAACCTATTAGTAGCATAACTACCCCCCCCAACATGCCAGAAACAGAACAGTCTGTCATTCACATCTGGGGTCAAAACCCGCTCTCAGGAGAAGTCAAAATCAGTGGTGCCAAAAATTCAGCACTAGTTGTAATGGCTGGATCTCTATTGTGTTCGAGCGGCTGTCGGCTCCAAAACATTCCTGGGCTGGTAGATGTCGATAAGATGTGCCAGATTATTGAGGCGTTAGGAGTTAAAATCCAGCGCAATGGTGAGATTTTAGATTTCGATACGACTGGCTTTAATTGCCATACGCCACCATTTGAGCTGGTGTCTAAGTTGCGGGCGGCTTTTTTCGCGATCGGGCCAATTTTGGCGAGAATGGGTGTGGCGAAAGTACCCTTGCCGGGTGGATGTTCGATCGGTGCTAGACCGGTAGAATTGCATGTGCGGGGACTACAGGCAATGGGTGCCCATGTGGAAATCGAGCATGGCATCGTTAATGCTTACGTCACTGGTACCAGCAAGCGGCTACAAGGGGCGAAAATATATCTCGACTACCCCAGCGTCGGCGCGACGGAAACACTGATGATGGCGGCGACCCTAGCTGACGGTGAGACAATTTTAGAGAATGCCGCTAAGGAGCCGGAAGTCGTCGATCTGGCTAATTTTTGTATCGCGATCGGTGCGAAGATTACTGGTGCTGGTACGGATCGGATTACGATCGTTGGGGTGAAGGAGCTACACGATGCTGATTATAGTATTATTCCCGATCGAGTGGAGGTTGCTACTTTCCTAGTTGCTGGTGCAATTACCAATTCGGAAATCAGCATGTTTCCCGTCATCCCCGAACACTTGACTGCGGCAGTTGCCAAGCTAGAGCGGATTGGTGCCAAAGTAGTGATGGATGGCCCAGACCGAATGCGCGTAATTCCCACGGGGACGCTCAAAGGCGCGGACATCGAAACACTACCTTACCCCGCTTTTCCGACAGATATGCAGGCGCAATTTATGGCGATGCTGGCGATCAGTGAAGGTAGCAGTGTGATCACCGAAACCGTCTTTGAAAATCGACTCCAACACGTCGCTGAACTCAAGCGGATGGGTGCAAACATTAAAGTTAAAGGCAACCATGCAATTTTAGAAGGAGTCCCCTTCCTTTCTGGTGCAACCGTGACAGCGACAGATCTGCGGGCTTCTGCTGCTTTGGTGATCGCTGGTTTAGCGGCACATGGCAAAACGACGATTCAAGGGCTGCATCATCTCGATCGCGGCTATGATTGTCTCGAAGCAAAAATGCGTAACCTTGGAGCCAAAATCGAGCGGGTGCGAGTTAATGCTGAAGGTGAAACGGTTTATCGATATGGAGCAGAAGTAGTTAGGGTGTAATTTAAAGCTTAGATCTCGATCCTAAACAAATATGTAGACTAGTCCAAAGGTCGGAGTAACTCATGGGATAATCTAACGTTGCTCAGTCCACTTTTACCTATTTATTTAGATTATGCAATTAAGATTAGGGGACACTGTACCCAACTTTACCCAAGCTACCACGATCGGTGAAATCGATTTCTTTGAATGGGCTGGCACCAGCTGGGTGATCCTATTTTCTCACCCTAAAGATTTCACCCCAGTCTGTACCACCGAACTTGGTGAAGTTGCTAAATTAAAGCCAGAATTTGACAAGCGGAACGTTAAGCCGATCGCGCTGAGCGTAGATGATGTGGAGTCTCACAATGGTTGGGTGGGTGACATCCTGGAAACTCAAGGTTCTGCCCTAAATTATCCGATCATTGCCGATCCAGATAAAAAGGTCTCCGATCTGTACGACATGATCCACCCCAATGCTAATGCAATGGTGACTGTCCGATCCGTATTTATTATCGATCCCAATCGCAAACTGCGGCTGACAATTACTTATCCGCCTAGCACTGGACGTAACTTTGATGAAATTCTGCGCGTAATTGACTCGCTTCAGCTCACTGATGGCTACAGCGTGGCAACTCCCGCAAACTGGGTTGATGGTGGCGACTGTGTAGTCGTACCAACGATTTCTACCGAAGATGCCAAGGTGAAGTTTCCGAAAGGAATTACCGAACTCAAGCCTTATCTCCGCATGACTCCTCAACCGAATAAGTAGGCTGGCTGGGTGTGTTGGGTTGTTTCTTTCAGAAAGGCTTCGCCAACATTCTTCAACCCAACCTACAGATCTCTAGAAGTTATTTATAGGTTCTACCCATAAAAGACAGCTCAGTGGCTGTCTTTTTTATGCGCTGTTAAGATTTCAACTATACTATCTAGACACCTTGATAAATCTAGATTCAAGCTCAGCGCCTAAATCCAGATTCTCTGCCAATAAACAATGACGAACAAGACAAAAAGTGACTGGCGCAAATCGATATTAGTCGGTAGAAATGTTCGTCAATCACTATCAGTATTTCGCTATGGCGGTAAGGCGCTAGATCTGGTTTGGACTACCAGTCGGAGTTTGACAATTGGGCTAGCAGCTTTGGCTCTAGCTGGTGGACTGTTGCCTGGGGCGATCGCAGTTGTCGGGAAATTAATCGTCGATAGCGTGGTGTTGGCAAATCGCAGCGGCTTGCAGCTCGATCGACAAACTGCAATTAATTACGTTTATCTAGAAGCGATCGCGATCGTCGCCTTAGCAGCGGTTCAGAAGGGTTTAGTTGTTTGTCAGTCACTATTGCGAGTACTCCTTGCCCAGCGAGTGAATGAATTAATTCTCGAAAAAGCCCTAACTCTGGATCTGGCGCACTTTGAGGATTCGGAATTTTACGACAAGATGAGTCAAGCGCGATCGGAAGCCTCTAGCCGTCCGCTGGCACTGATTACGCGGACATTTGGGTTGTGTCAGTCTGCCCTAACTTTAGTTGCTTTTAGTGGACTGCTGTGGGGCTTTTCTGCTGGGGCGGTGGTGATGCTGATGGTGGCAGCGATTCCGGCGTTTATTGCTGAGACGAGATTTTCGGAACATGCCTTTCGGTTGTTTCGGTGGCGATCGCCCGAAACCCGTCAGCAGCATTATCTAGAGACATTATTAGCCAGAGAAGACTATGCCAAGGAGGTACAGCTATATCAGCTCGGTACAATGCTGTTGGAGCGTTATCGCGCTATCTTTAACCGACTTTATCAAGACGATCGCAATCTGACGATTCAGAAGGGCTTGTGGGGCTACTTACTGGGCTTGCTAAGTACAGGGGCTTTTTATATTGCCTATGCTTGGATTGTGCTAGAAGCGATCGCGGGGCGAATTAGTTTGGGCGAAATGACGATGTATTTGGTGGTATTTCGGCAGGGACAATCGACGCTGGCAAATGCACTAACTTCGATCGGCGGCATGTATGAAGATAATCTTTATCTTGCTAATCTCTATGAGTTTCTTGAACAGCCGATGCCCCAATCTCAGGGGAAAGTCACCGAGGGAATTATTCAAGAGGGGATTCGGTTTGAGCGAGTTTCATTTAGTTATCCTGGCAGCGATCGACCTGTTTTAAATAATATTTCATTACATCTA
>JANNDQ010000240.1:0-14341 GCA_031387965.1 Chamaesiphon sp. OTE_75_metabat_567 | reverse complement strand
ATTCCTGGCAACAAGCGACTAGTTGCTTACATCATCCCCCAGCCAGGAGAGCAGCCGACACCTCAAATCCTGCGGGCATACTTACGATCCCAATTGCCGGAATATATGGTGCCGACTAACTTTGTCCTGCTCAAATCATTCCCCCTGACTCCCAATCAGAAAATCGATCGTCAAGCCTTGCCGCTGCCGACAGTAGCACCAGTAGCGCCACCCACCCCGATTCCAGAAGTTCCGCCAACTCAACAGGCTCCAGAGCAGCTCACCGCGCCCCAAACCTCACCAGTCACTAACTTGTCAGTTGACACCGAGCAAGGCTTACTAGAAATTTGGCAAAAGGTGCTTCAGATCCCTACCGTGAACAGTGAGGATAATTTCTTCGATTTGGGCGGCAACTCTCTGGTTGCAGTAGCATTAATGGGCGAGATTCGATCGAAGTTTGCAGTCAACTTACCTTTGATTAGCCTCTTTCGCTCCCCGACTGTCCTCGATCTCACCAAAGAAATCGACGGATTTAAACTTCAAAAAACAGGAGGCATTTAAGTGAAATTATCGTGGGACATCCTTAAAAATTTAGAGCAGGAATATGGCGAATGTTTTTATCTATTAGACATCGATAAATTCAAGCAAAATTATACTGGATTCTTAGATTGCTTTCGATCGATCTATCCAAATACCAATGTTGGGTACTCTTACAAGACTAATTACATCCCCCAACTGTGTAAATCTGCATACGAGCTGGGCGGATATGCCGAAGTCGTATCCCAGATGGAATATGACCTCGCTACCACCATCGGCGTACCCACATCGCGAATCATCTTCAATGGCCCGATGAAGCGTCCCCAGGAGCTAGAAAAGGCTGTCTTGGCTGGTTCGATCGTTAATCTAGACTCACTCCAAGAGGTGGAGACGATCGTCGGATTAGCGAAAAGGTTGCCAGATCAACAGATAAAAGTTGGTGCCAGGTGTAACTTTGATATCGATTCAGGTCGAATTTCTCGATTTGGATTAGATGTCGAAAATGGCGATCTAGACTATATTTTTAAAACTTTTAAAGAGCTAGGTAATTGTCAAGTGATCGGCTTGCATTGTCATTTTAATACCGAGCAAAGAAGCCTAGAATCATACGCCCTCAGAACCAAGAAAATCATCGAATTGAACGATCGATATTTCCCCGACGAACCACCGCAATTTATTGATGTTGGCGGGGGCTTCTTTGGACACATGAACGAAGATCTTCGCAGCCAATTCAACTTTTATATCCCCAACTACCAAGAATATGCCGATGTAATTGCCACCCAGCTCAGTCAGCGATTTGCCGGATCTGTCCAGCCAGAACTAATCATCGAACCAGGAGTCGCCCTAGTTGCCAATGTGATGAAGTTTGTCGGTAAAATAGTCGGACTTAAAAGCATGAGATCCCGCCATTTGGCGCTGATTACAGGTAGTATCCATACAGTTAAGCCCAGTAAACAGTTACCATTGACAGTGTATAAAAACGCACATAATGATGCAGAGATTTCTTCTCATACACCGATCGATCTGGTGGGATATACTTGCATGGAACATGATTGCTTGTATCCAGACTATCCGAATCCGGTAAGTGTTGGTGACTATACTGTCTTCGATAATGTTGGGGCTTATTCGATCGTCTTCAAGCCGCCATTTATCTGGCCAAGTCCACCGATTGTCAGCTACAGTGCCACCTCAGACAGCTATCAACTGGCGAGGAGACAAGAAACAACTCAGGATGTATTTGCTACTTACGAACTTTAATTACTACTAATTTAGATGAATATATTACTCAGCTGTTCTGGCTCCCGCAACTACCTGATTAATTTTTTTAAGAGAGCAATCGCTGGACACAGGCAGGTATTTGTGTGTGATTCTAATCCCGACGCGGTGTCGCTCCAAGAGGCAGATCGCGCATTTATCGTACCGAATACAACTGATAGTACCTACTTCGACAGGTTATTAGATATCTGTGAACAAAATCAGGTCGGATTGTTGATTTCGCTCAATGATCTAGAGCTACCATTATTAGCACGACAGCGCGATCGATTCTTGAAGATTGGGACTGTCCCAGTTATTTCCGATCCTGTCACCATCGATACTTGTTTTGATAAGTGGAAAACATTTGAGTTTCTCACCAAACACCAGATTCCCTCACCGCGAACTTATATCTCATTGGCAGATGTCCGTGCGGCGATTGCTAGTGGCACGCTGACATTTCCCCTCGTCGTCAAACCTAGATGGGGCACAGGCTCAATTGGGATTGAATATCCCCAGGATGATGAGGAACTAGAGCTAGCTTATCAATTAGTGCAAAAGCGGCTCGCGCGGACAATCTTAGCTGATATTAGTGCCGCCGATGCCGAGCGGTGTGTGATTATTCAAGAACAAATAGTGGGCACAGAATATGGGCTAGATATTCTCAATAATCTTGAGGGTAAATATGTCACCACCTGCGTCAAGCGGAAACTCTCAATGCGCGGCGGCGAGACAGATCGAGCAACTACCATTGACAGTCCTGAACTTACCAAAATCGGTGAAAAAATCGGTCAAACGCTCCAGCATATCGGTAATCTTGACTGTGATGTATTTGGCGATACTCAGGGCTACTATGTCCTAGAAATGAATCCTCGCTTTGGTGGCGGCTATCCATTCTCCCACCTAGCTGGAGCTAATTTTCCCGCTGCCTTAATTGCTTGGGCTAAAGGAGAAGCTGCCGATCCAAATTGGCTGACAGTCACACCCGATGTGATGAGTTCAAAATGCGCCCGATTGGTAGTCCACAAGCCCGATCACGAAATTGAATCTGTTACTGTCCGCACCGCCGCTGATCTCGAACCCTGTATAATTGAAGCATAAACCCAGATTGCACCTGTAAGAATACATTGTCTCTGTCCCAACTGTGGCTCTACTTAACTCCCCCGCTGGCTGGTGCTATTGTCGGCTACTTTACCAATGATGTGGCGATCAAGATGTTATTTCGTCCCTACACGGCGAAATATATTGGGAAATATCAGCTGCCGTTTACGCCGGGATTGATTCCGAGTAATCAGGAACGATTGGCGACGCGAATTTCCGATACAATCATGGGTTCTTTGCTCACGCCCGTGGAGCTACAAAAAATTGCCAAACGCCTGCTGCAAGTAGAACGAGTGCAAGGGGCGATTACTTGGCTGCTCCAGCTGGCACTCGATCGCATTCAGTCAGACAAAGAGCAGAAAACAGTCAAAGTTCTAGCAAATATTCTCAAGGATTTATTAGGTGAATCCTTTCCCCGCTGGCTGCGAGTTTTAGCGCGGAAACCCGACTTTTTAGAACCCCAAATTAATCAGATCTTCGATCGACTAATTCTCGAATTTGAGCTAACTGAAGCTCAAGCAGCTCAATTAGCCGACTGGTTAATCAATGTCATCCTACCACCAGAAATCCTTCGCCTCGCGATCATCGATTTTTTGACCGATCGAAATATTCAAGTCATCGATGAAGGATTGCGCGAACAAAGTAGCGGTACTTATTGGGTAGTGGCTAATCTATTCGGTGTTAAAAATGCGCTCAATCGATTTCGGACATTCTGTCTAGACGATCGCGAAAAAGCCAATCAGATTATTTCTCAACTAATTGTTGCCCTAAACATTCGCAATCGCGTCCGAGAATTACTCCGCGATCTTTCGCTTCAGAATTTACCTGTAGCTACTGTCAAACAACTGCGAAAAACCATCAGCGCGACCGTGCGTAGCTACACGCAGAGCAAGGGAATTGAATTAATTCAAGGGTTGACAGAATCGGCTGATTGGGAGGGAATTGCGAATGTGGTAATTAGTCGGCTGCGGAGTTCGGCAATTTTAACATCATCTTTGGATGTAGTTAGTGCAGAACTGGCAGTGATTATCGATCGCTATCTCGAACGCGATCTAGAACAAATCGTCACCCAAGTAATTCCGATCCTAAGTATCGATCAAGTGATTATCGACAGGGTTAAAGCGACCTCTCCAGCTGATTTAGAAGCTGGGATTCAAAGTATTGTTCAAAGTGAACTTCAAGCTATTGTTAACCTCGGCGGAGTTCTCGGTTTTATTGTCGGGCTGTTGCAAACAGGGTTCTTGTGGTTTCAGAATTAGATCAGATCTTTAACCATTAATTAACTTTTAGGACTGAGAAAGACTGCTAATGTTTTAGACAGTGGAGAACTTTGGGTAACTAATTTACGTCTAGATCACTAACCAGCTCAAAATCAGCCACCGCTCGAATTTTGTTGCATATGTGCAGTCGTCGGCTAGATCTTTTAGATCTTTTGCGGAAATCGCCGATCGCGCGGTGAAGATTAACTAACAGTAGTGTGGGAAAAGTTTTACTGACCACTTGTAAAAGGAGTTAAATCGAAACTCATGCCTAGTATCAAAACTCAAGCGACAAAACAACACAGATATACTGGCGATACAGTCCGATCCTATCTCCATGACATCGGTCGTGTGCCCTTGCTCACTCAAGAGCAAGAGATTTGCTACGGTAAGCAAGTGCAAGAGATGATGCTGCTCCAGGCGGTCAAGGACAGTCTAGAACAAGCTCTAAACCGTCCGCCGACGCAGAGCGAATGGGCGAGTAAATCGAACCTGTCTGAGGCGGAACTTGAGCGAGTCTTGGGGCGAGGACATCAAGCTAAGCAGAAAATGATCGCAGCCAATCTCCGACTAGTTGTCGCGATTGCCAAAAAATACCAAAAGCGTAACCTCGAATTTCTGGATTTGATTCAAGAGGGTTCCCTCGGATTAGAACGGGGCGTGGAAAAATTCGATCCGTCGAGAGGCTATAAGTTCTCTACTTATGCCTACTGGTGGATTCGTCAAGCCATCACCCGCGCTATCGCCCAACAGGGTCGATCGATCCGCTTACCGATTCATATTACCGAAAAACTCAACAAAATCAAAAAAACTCAACGAGAATTGTCCCAACAGTTGGGGCGTAGTGCCACTTCGGTGGAAATCGCCGTCGCCCTCGAACTCGAACCCGCTCAAATTCGGGAGTATCTGAATATTTCTCGTCAGCCGATCTCCCTCGATGTCCGCGTGGGCGAGCGACAGGATACCGAACTCTCGGAACTGCTCGAAGACAGTGGCATCTCTCCAGAAACATATACCGTGCAAGCAGCACTTCGCCAAGAACTCCACGCCACTCTCGCCGAACTGACCCGTCAGCAGCAAGATGTGATCAGATTGCGGTTTGGGCTAGAAGATGGTGCAGAGCTATCTCTGGCTAAGGTAGGCGAAATCCTCAATCTCAGCCGTGAACGGGTGCGTCAGCTCGAACATCAGGCTCTATCCCACTTCCGCCGTCGGCACAGTAGTTTCCGCGACTATGTAGCCAGTTAGCCGTAGGGGCGGTGCCCGTGCCCGCCCTCTAGGGTTTAAGCTCCTCGCCTAAAATTGCGATCGAACATCAATGATTAGTGTGAATTGAAGGTAAAGTTGGACATGTTGGCCGACTTTACCTTCAATTCACAACAACTGTGACTAGCTGGGGGCAATGTTTAGAACGGAAAGGGTGAGATTCGAACTCACGGAAGCTTGCACCTCATCCGATTTCAAGTCGGACGCATTCGACCACTCTGCCACCTTTCCAAATGTAGGTAATTTATCTTAGCACGATTTTCTCACAAATTTGCACCTGACTGGGCCGATCAATGCAGGCGATCTGTCATCTGTGGCTGCCAACAGCGCTAGGGGAGCGGAGCGGTACTGGCGGGATCTGAAGGTAGCTCCACCGGGATCAGTGAGTGGATCAATGTGCTCACGAGATGGATCAGCGATAGTCCCAGTGCGACGATCGACAGCAGATAGCTGTGAATTGTAAATAAATGCTGGAGGCTAATCGTACCAACGGCATCACCACCCAATAAAAATTGACGGAGGAATTGACCAATTAAGGGGACACTCTCGATAATCGATAGCTCGATATTAAGTCGCCAGTAACCCAATTGCGACCACTCCAAATTCATCGCTGTCCAGCCCAGCCCGATGGCACTCAGAGTCAAG
Source organism: Chamaesiphon sp. OTE_75_metabat_567 (assembly GCA_031387965.1). Taxonomy (GTDB): domain Bacteria; phylum Cyanobacteriota; class Cyanobacteriia; order Cyanobacteriales; family Chamaesiphonaceae; genus Chamaesiphon. Next base: position 8,303 of record JANNDQ010000240.1, on the reverse strand, counting down.
AAAATCCCTGATATCCAACCAACAATCCAACCCCCAAGCATCTGCCGACCTAAAAACATGACGATGATTTGGATCAGCGAAACAGCGATCAGACCGTTGCCAGCAATGTTGTGTAGACTTCTGATCAACCAACCATTAGCAACCTGGTTGTTAATGTATTCGATCGAAGAGTAGGCATTGGTAGTAGACGGTGTATAGTAAAAGGCGATCGATACACCTGTAATAGCTGCCAATAGACACAGCACAAACATCGCAACAGCTAAGATGGTAGCTAGTTTCCGCAGTGAAGAGACATAGCGCAGAGCATTCATAAGCAATACTTTGACTTTTAATTTACATTTCTTATTATTGTACTCGAATCGACGATCCAGCGACAAAATCGATCGTCCTCCAGCAGTGCAAAGGTTGAGAATAGTTCAATGAGTCGATCGCGAGGACGCATAGAGAGTTGGAAGTTGGGAGTTGGAGAGCAGTGAATAGAAGAACAAACCAGATCGTATCAATAACTAACACCAACTTAATTGTGATCGAGGATATTTGTTATTTCTCTATTGAATGGCGGATGAATATCTGCTAGTTAAGACAAATGGCTTATTTTTTGATTGTAAAAATATTTATTAAAAATATGTATTATTAATTTCGTATACTGATGAATCAAGAGTAATATATATTACTAGCTTCAATTGTATCACCACTGGAACTAGAAAACTTCTCTAAAGTTAGAGGTTGATAATCAACTAGTATAATTATCCAAATTCTAAGCAACTCGTGCATTACATTAATAGTTATCAATCAATCATGTTCAAGTCCATTTTAAAACTCAATTTATTTACTTTACTATCCGCAAGTTTAATTAGTACTCTGGTATTTATAAATATTACAGCAGCTAGGTCGATCTCCCAGACACTACCGAATCCAGACTTCCAGAGACCAGCACCACAACCGACTAAACCACCCCAACCTATTCTCCCGCCGTCACAGGAAATCCTTCCCAGTGCCCCACCGTCCAATCTTCCTAGTCAACCAACTGCGCCAGATAATTCGTCAACATCGATCGTCATTAAGCAATTTAAAATCACTGGTAGCACCGTCTTTAGTCCTGCCGATCTCGCGCAAATTACCAGTAGATTTACCAATAAACCGCTAGATTTTGCTCAACTATTGCAAGTTTCTAGTGAAATTACCCAGCTATATGTCAAGAATGGCTATATCAATTCTGGGGCTTATATTCCTGGCGATCAATCATTTGATGCACAAGGTGGGACGATCGAGATTAAAGTAATTGAGGGTCGAGTCGAAGATATTGTCGTGACTGGCACCAAGCGACTAGATCCCAACTATATCAAAAGTCGAATTGCGCTGGGAACGGGGCCGATCCTCAAGATCGATCGACTAATAGAGAGTTTACAGCTGCTCCAACTCGACCCGTTAATTAAAACTATCAGCACCGAACTAGTCAGCGGACAGCAGCCTGGTACGAGTATTGTCCAGCTTAAAGTTAGCGAAACTCCCAACTGGCAAGCAGGGATTAATATTGCCAATAATCGTACCCCCAGCGTCGGTGAAGTTCAAGCCCAACTCTCCGCATCCCAAAACAATCTCACCGGAATTGGCGATGGGCTGGGAGTGATTTATGGTAAGAGCGGGGGCAGTAGCATTCTGGATCTGAACTACACCTTGCCGCTCAATCCCCAGAATGGAACATTGCGAGTGCAGTACAGCAATTCCACGAGTAAGGTGATTGAGTCACCATTCGATCAGTTGGATATCAATAGTGCTGGACAAGATCTTGGGCTGACTTACCGCCAACCGATCATCCAAACTCCAGCCAAAGAATTCGCGATGGGGGTAACGTTAGCACGGCGAGAGACAAATACTGGCTATCTTCAGTCAGTGCTGGGCGAACGCCTGCCCTACCCCACTCCTGGTGCCGATGCAACTGGTGCAACGAAGGTAACAGCGGCACGATTTTTTCAAGACTATACTGTCAAAGATACTCAGCAAGTTTTCGCGCTGAGATCCCAGCTCAGTCTGGGCGTAGATGCTCTTGGTGCGACGATCAATTCCAGTTCGCCCGATAGTAAATTCTTGACTTGGCGGGGACAGGCTCAATATGTTCGCGCTCTAGCTCCCAATAGTATCTTACTGATGAAACTAGAAACTCAACTCGCAGATCGACCACTTTTAGCTTTGGAGCAAATTGGACTGGGCGGGCAAGACACCGTGCGCGGCTATCGCCAGGATTTATTACTGGCTGATAATGGCGTGATTGCTAGTGCCGAAGTTAGATTGCCGATTTTTGCCACTCCTGAGAGTAAGCAAACATTGCAAGTTGTCCCCTTCCTCGATTTTGGCTGGGGCTGGAATCAGCCTAATAATCCTAGTCCCAATCCGACTCCGAGTGTAATTGCCGCTGGTGGATTGGGGCTACGCTATCAAGGTGGTGATAATTTCAGCGCCAAGTTAGATTACGGGATTCCCTTCACTTCTGTTGATGCCGCTAGGCGCACTGTTCAGGAGAAGGGGTTTTATTTTTCAGTTAATTACAATCAATCGTTCTAAATTGAATCTAGAAATGATGCTCAAAGTAAGATCCAGAATTATTAGCCATCACATCAAAGTAGATTCCTAGATTGGGTTGAAGAATAAAACCCAATACACTCAACTATTAACTGTTTAATCACCAATGAATTATCGATATCTATATCTTGCAATTCTCTCCTTAACTATCCCCACAATCTTGCCAGCAACCGCTAGTAATCCAGCGAAGACACCGACATCAGCAGCAAAAACCACCACGGTAGATTCCAGTAGCACTTCCCCACTCCAAGCCGCTCAAAAATTAAATCAGCGCGGCACCGAAGCGCTAGCCGCAGGCAAACCAGATCAGGCTTTGGCTGATTGGCAACAGGCACATAAACTCTATGCCCAAGCTAAAGATCAGCAAGGGATGATCGGCACTAAAATCAATCAGGCTCAAGCCCTCCAGTCATTGGGCTTCTATCGTCAGGCACTCTTGAATTTGCAAGAAGTGAATACCACGCTCCAGCAGCAGCCAGATTCAGCACTAAAAGTACAGGGTTTGCTCGGACTAGGTAACTCCCTCCGTGCCCTCGGCATCCGTGAACAAAAGACGACAATTGCCAGCCAAGGTATCACTTTAGGGGCAAAAGAAATACTTCTGCAAGCCTTGAAAATTGCCACAGCACGGCAAGATCGGGTAATGATTGATCGAATTAATCTCAGCTTAGGAACTACCCTCAATCTAATTGGTGGTGCTGAACAAGAGCAAGCGGCGATCGATACCTATCAAAAAATCGCTCCAGATGCCTCCCCACTGGTCAGAATCCAGGCTCAAATCAATTTATATCGAATTCAGTCCCAACCTTCCCAACGGACGGCTCCAAATACGCTGACATTCCTCACCGATACGCGTAAGACTTTAGATTCGATTTCACCCAGTCGGAGTAAGATTTATGCGTACATTAATTTAGCTGACGCGATTAAAAAAAATCAAGAAGCTAACGATCCTGACAGAGAGATATTAATCCCAGTTGCGCGATTACTCGGTACCGCAATTGAGCAAGCAAGAACGATTAAAGACTCCCGTGCTGAAGCTCAAGCAGTTGGGGGGCTGGGTAGCCTGTATGCTCTGACGGGGCAAAATCAGGAAGCCAGGAAGCTCACGCAGAAAGCTTTAGTAATTGCTGAAAATTTACCAGCTCCCGATCTGGCTTATCGACTCGATCGACAGTTGGGTAAGATTATTATGGCGAGTAATCCGAGCGAGCGAGATATTGAAGTTGCTACTTCTGCCTATCGTCAATCAATCAATCATCTCAAATCACTGCGTAACGATCTCAATGCAGTTGATGCCGATGCTCAGTTTTCATTCCGCGATGATGTCGAACCGATCTATCGGGAATATGTCAGCCTTTTACTCCGAGATGGCCAGAAAATATCCGAACAAAATCTAGTTGCTGCTCGTGATTTAATGGAGTCATTGCAAGTCGCTGAATTAGAAAATTTCCTCCGCCAAGGCTGTTTGGATACTTATACAGTTCAACTAGATAAAATTGATCGATCGGCTGCCGTAATCTATCCGATTATTTTACCCGATCGAGTGGCGACAATTGCTTCTATTCCTGGACAGCCATTGCGTTACTATAGTCAAAAAATATCCGCTGCAACGGTTGAAGAAACTGTTGCAGGACTCCAAAAGAAAATTCAAACTCCCAATTTTGACGAGCGCGCTTTTAAACAACAGTCAAAACAAATTTACGATCTGCTCTTAGCCCCACTAGCGACTAATCTTGCTGCTGCTAAAACTAAAACTCTAGTCTTTGTGTTAGATGGCGCTTTTAATAATATTCCGATGTCAGTGTTGTATGATGGCAACAAATATTTAGTGGAAAGCTATAGTCTAGCATTAACACCTGGATTGCAACTAGTACCACCTCAAGAGTCAACAGATCGGGGTCGATTTCCTTCCAGGAACGCTCCGCGAACACAAGCCCTACTCGGCGGTATTTCTGAAGGTAGACAGGGATTTTCACCATTACCAAATGCTAAAACTGAGATTGATTTAATTTCAAAAATCCTACCCCATCAAAAGCTGTTTAATGAACAGTTTACTAGTAAGCCAGTTTCTACTAATCTAGTTGCTAGTAATGCGCCATTTGTGCATTTTGCTACGCATGGACAGTTTAGTTCCAAAGCTGAAGATACTTACATTCTGACTTGGGATAGTAAATTAAATCTCGATCAATTTAGTAATCTGCTCAAAGATCGGGGCAGTCGATCAAACAATGCGATCGAGTTATTAGTATTAAGCGCTTGTCAAACAGCTACAGGTGACAAACGGGCCACATTGGGCTTGGCAGGGGTGGCAATCAGGGCACGAGCAAAAAGTACGATCGCGTCTTTATGGTCTGTCAGTGACGAAGCTACCCAAGATTTGATGGTCAATCTTTACAAGAATTTAGCTACTAAAAATCTCAGTAAAGGTGAAGCTCTCCGTCAAGCGCAACAAACGTTACTCCAGAATCCTAAGTATCGATCTCCTTATTTCTGGGCACCATTTGTCCTAGTTGGCAATTGGCAATAAATTACGTAGGAGCAGGTTCATGCTAAAAATTCCAAATATCCAAATCAACCTCAAACAAAACCTGCCCTCCACGCCAGGATCTGCGCATGTTTTATCTATCGATCGATCTATTAATCTTACTGGTGGGGAGGGCGGGTTTTGTTTGCAGGTTATTAGCAGAGCAGGTATCTCTTGCATGAACCCGCCCCTACGGATGGTTGATAATTGATTATTTTTAATATGAAATATAATCCCGATTTACATCATCGTCGTTCTATTTGATTGGAAGGATATGATTATTCCCAGGCTGGAGCTTATTTTATTACAATTTGCACTTATGATCGATCATCTATTTTTGGTGAAATTATTGATGGCCAGATGATTGATAATCAATTGGGCAATATCGTCAGATCTCGTTGGTAAAAACTATCGAAATGTTATCAAAATGTAGAACTAGATGAATCAATTATCATGCCCAACCATTTGCACAGCATTATTGTATTGCACGACACATTATCAGAATCTGCCACACCGATATCTGAAATAATTAGAGGATTTAAAACATTCTCTGCTAGACAAATCAATAAAACACTCGATCGCAAAGGAATTCCAGTATGGCAAAGGAATTATTATGAAAGAATTATTAGGACCGAGCATGAATTAAACAACGTCAGAAACTATATCATCAACAATCCTACCAATTGGCATACCGATACCAACAACACAAAATGATCACACCAACCCGTAGGGGCGGGTTCATGCAAACTAATATCGTCGTGCAATTAACCTCAAACAAAACCCGCCCTACCCCACCAACAACACCCAAATCATCTCTTAATATATAATTTCATCTAAAGTTAAAAACATCATGAAATCTAAATTTGCACTATCTTTCTTGACTTTAGCTAGCCTAGCCATCAGTACTCAAACTGTGGTCGCCCAACAAACTCCAATCACTCAAACTTATACACCTTCTAATCGTATTCCTATTGCTGACGGCACACTCAATACTCAAGTATCAGGAGCTGGCAATAATTTCGATATCACAGGTGGAGTGAATAAAGGTCAGACTTTATTTCATAGTTTTACCGATTTTTCAGTGCCGACAAATGGACAGGCAAATTTCCTTAATCCTGTCGGCAATAGAGATATTATTACTCGCGTAACTGGTAATTCATTCTCAGATATTAACGGGCTAGTGAATACTAATGGGGCAAATTTCTTTCTGATTAATCCTAATGGAATTGTGTTTGGTACAAATGCTCAGTTGAATGTGGGTAAGGCATTTGTTGGGAGTACAGCAAATAGTATTGATTTGGTTGGTGGGGGTCAAACGATTACGTTTGGGACTAATCCGAATAGTGACGCGCCATTATTAAGCGTTGCGCCGAGTGTGTTGTTTGATGTTTCTCGCTTGAATCTGGGTGGGGGAAGTGTGGCTATTAGTAATTTTGGAACGTTGCAAACTGCCAATCCGAATCAATATCTCGGTTTGATTGGTGGGAATGTCAACATAAGTGGGGGGCAAATTAATGCTCCGGGTGGACGAGTTGATTTAGGTGGATTATCTACAGTTGGGACAGTTGGTTTGGGAACAGATGCAAATAATCCCAAAGCAGAATTTCCGCTAAATGTAGCGCAAGCAGATGTATTGCTGACTAATAACGCAAGGATTAATGTTGCTCAAACTGTCGGTGGTGGTGGAAATATCGCGATTAAGGCAGGTTCTTTATCACTACTAGATGGCGTTGAGCTTTCTGCCTCAACTTTTGGAAAAGGCGATACGGGTAATATCGATCTAAATGTTACCGGAGCTGTTGCTTTAGTTGGTGCTAATATCTTCAACAGAATAGAATCACTTGGCGAGGGCAAAGGTAATACGATCAATATTAAAGCTGGTTCTCTATCATTAGCTAATGGCTCTCAAATTGACACGTCAACTTCGGGAAAGGGCGATGCTGGCAATATTAATATTACAGTAAGAGATGATGTTTCCCTGACAGGTGCCACCAAAATCAGGAGCAACATTAATGCAGGGGGTGAAGGTCAAAGTGGTGATATCAATATCACGTCTGGTTCTTTGTTATTAACTAACGCTGCACAAATTGAAACTTCAATTTCGGGAAGAGGCAATGCAGGCAACATTAATATTACGTCAAAAAATGGTGTTTCTCTTGCAGGTTCCGAAACTAATATTACTACTAGTGTTAGCACAGGGGGGTTTGGTAAAACTGGAAATGTCAATATCAATGCCACGTCTGGTTCTTTATCATTAACTAAGGCTGCTCAAATTGACACATCAATTTCAGGAAATGGCGAAGCTGGAAATATCAATATCATCGCAAAAGATACTGTTTCCCTCGCCGATTCCAGTAAGCTGAGTAGCAATGTAAAGACAGGAGGTGATGGCACGATTGGCAACATCAATATCAATGCCAATTCCTTATCATTAATTAATAGTGCTCAAATTGATACATCAGCTTCAGGAAGTGCCGCCGCAGGTAATGTCAATGTCATAGTCAAGGATACTGTCTCTCTTGCCGACTCCAGCAAGATTAGTAGCAACTTGGGCACTGGAGCAAAAGGTGTTGGGGGCGATATCAATCTCACCGCTGGATCTTTATCATTAACGAATAAGTCCCAACTAGAAGTTTCAACCTCAGGTCAAGGCGACGCAGGCAATGTGAATTTGGACATAAAAAATGCTACTTCTCTTGCAAACCTCAGCACAATTAATAGTAGTGTCAATCAAGGATCAGAAGGTAATGGTGGTCAGATTGGTATTCGAGCTGGTTCTGTATCCCTAACTAGTGGTGCTCAATTTGTCGCATCAACTTTGGGGCTGGGAATTGCGGGAAGTATCAACATAGATGCGAAAGATAGCATTACTTTATCAGGTTCAAATAACTCAACTGCCAGTGGTCTATTTGTGAGTTCGCGGGGAATAGGTGTCACTGGAGATATCGGTATCACCGCACCTAAAATAGTTCTAGACAATGGTGCAACAATCGAAGCTTTTTCCCGTGCAGATAGTGCGGGGAATATCAGAATTGGTGATAAAACTATTGCCAATACTGATTTACTTCTACTTCGACGCGGCAGTAAAATTGCCACCAATGCAGAAGGAACTGCTGCTCAGCAAGGCGGTAATGGGGGAAACATCACCATCAATTCAAAATTAATTGTCGCCGCTCCCAATGAAAACAGTGATATTACT
>JANNDQ010000441.1:0-5108 GCA_031387965.1 Chamaesiphon sp. OTE_75_metabat_567 | reverse complement strand
CAATGTTGAGACGATCGACAGGACGATCGATCCAGCGATTGCGGGGATAATTCCACTAATTTGTAGTCCAGCTACTTGTGACGAGACAAATAACAAGCACAGCACATTAATCGCTAGGGAAGATAGTCCCAAGGTTAGCAGTGTCAAGGGGAAAGTTAGGAATTTGAGTACTGGGCGAACGGTGCTGTTAATCAAACCCAGTAACAAAGCGGCGATTAGTGCTGTCTGAATATCTTTAAGCTGGAACTGGTTCGGTAAAAAATGGTCGAGAATTCGCTGCGTCATCAAAAATGCGATCGCATTTAGAACCCAGCTAATCAGTAATTTGGGCATGGGGAGTTAGGGGTGAGCTGATGCTAGTTACTTGGATTATCTGCTATTGAGCGCGATCGTCGATCCTAATTTTGCGATAAACTGTGATTGTTAAGGATTGTTAAAATTCAGACTGAGACTAACAAGCTTGAGTTCGATCGACCTTCCTTACTTTACGATCGCTGTTCACTGGAAAATATGCCTACTATTATCGCCTTAATTTTCGCTGCAATTTTAATCTTCTTTCCTAGTGATGCGATTGCTGCGGGAGGAACCTCCCAGTACAAGCCATTGCTATCCTACGAAAATGCTGAACTCAACGGTCAAGATTTTTCAGGTAAAAATTTACAAACAGCTGTGTTCACCACGGCGAAGTTAGATAAGACTAATTTTTCTGGTGCAGATCTTACGGGCGTAGTGATCAGTTCTTCAACTTTAAACTATACCAATCTCCATGCTGCCAACCTCTCTCAAGGTTTGCTCGATCAAGTGCGGTTTGTGAATGCTGATTTGAGTGATGCGATCTTTACAGAAGCTATGATGCTACGATCGACATTTAGCGATGTCAACATTGCTGGTGCAGATTTTACCGATGCAATTCTAGGTAAGCTCCAACAGCAACAACTCTGCAAAATTGCTACTGGTAAAAATCCTAAAACTGGTATAGATACTCGCGAATCTCTCGCCTGCAAGTAAATAAGCAAATTAGGTTGAGTTAGATTTAGAAGTTAAATGAAACGAATTGGTGTGATTGGTGGCGGACAACTAGCCTGGATGATGGCCAGTGCCGCCCAGGAATTGGGGATAGAATTAGTAATTCAGACTCCCCACTCTACCGATGTTGCCGTTGAATTGGCGGCGGAGACGTTAGTAGCTGAGGTGGATGATGTGGTTGCTACCGGAATTTTGGCAGCTAAATGTGAGGTAATTACTTTTGAAAATGAGTTTGTCGATTTAGTCGGATTAGGCAAGCTCAATGCTGTGTTTATTCCACCTCTAGCCGCTTTAGCTCCACTACTCGATAAATACACTCAACGCTGTTACCTGAGAGACTTAGGTTTACCCGTTCCCGAATTTGCATCATTAGCGCAACCAAAATTACCTGACGGTTTTCAATTCCCAGTAGTGGTGAAAGCGAGACGGAATGGTTATGACGGACAGGGGACATTTGTGATTAGAGACAAATCTGCGCTGGAAGACCTTTATCATCGCTATCCAGACACGCCGTTTTTGATTGAAGAATTTGTTGATTTCGATCGCGAGCTAGCCATCATTGCTGCTAGAGGTGTCAATGGGGAGATAGTTATCTACCCGATCTTAGAAACTCAGCAGGAGGAGCAAGTTTGTCGGCGGGTATTCACGCTGAACGATTTGTCAGATGAGATAGTTGAGACTTGTAGATTGATCGCATCCAAGTTACTGATTAGTCTAGACGCGATCGGGGTATTTGGGATTGAGTTATTTGCGACTCGTGATGGCAAAGTCCTAGTGAATGAAATAGCGCCGCGCACACACAATTCTGGGCATCTGACGATCGAAGCCTGTGCAACTTCTCAATTTCAGCAGCTAATTCGTGCTGTTGCTGGATTGCCGCTGGGCAGCCCTGAACTTACTTGTGATGCTGCGGTGATGATCAATTTGTTGGGCTATGAAGATAGTCATAGTGATTACTTATCAAAACGCCAGCAGATCTCATCAATGCCAAATACATTTGTCCATTGGTACAGCAAGCAGTCGAGAATCGGTCGAAAACTAGGTCACGTCACTGTCCTCGTCGATGCTGATTTAACCTCACAGCCTGAAGACAATCGATACCAAGCCGAGGATCTAGCTCGACAAATAGAGAAAATTTGGTATGGATAATACGCCCTAGTTGTTGTGATGAATCGACCAAAATCAAAGTTTATGAAACTTAACCCAGTGTCTCAGTCTAGTAAAACTTGCTTATAATGCAGATAACGGTTCGATTAAATAATAACTTTTAGCGGATTTAGATAAATTGCTATCTGGGCAAGAATATCGCCAAAAACTTATACATCAAGACTATCAACTGGAAGGACTACTTAACCGATGAGCATGGAGACGTTAGAGTTTATCATCTACCCTGATGGACGAGTACAGGAGCGAGTCACTGGTGTAGTGGGTCAGTCTTGTACCGTAGTAACAGCCGCGATCGAATCTGAACTCGGTGATGTTGTCAGCCAAACTCCAACAGCAGAGTATTTCACCCCAAATCTCGAACTAGTGGCTAGTGCCACAACTCAAGCGACTTGGTAATTCGGTAACAACTGCTGTGGCTAGAGCTATTTCTAGCTAGAGTAGTTATCGCAAAATCTAAGTCTCGATCCTCAACCCAAAGCTACCAACTATCAACTAATTTAACATGTCACACTTTAGCAATATCAAAACGAAGATTCGGAACGTAGAATCTCTCACCGCTGCACTGACGGATTTAGGGATTGAGTGGAAAACCGGATCGCAGCCAGTACGTGGCTATCAGGGTGATACTCGCACAGCCGCAGTAATTATCGAGCAAGAGAATGGCTATGATATCGGCTTTAGTAGTAATGGTAATAATGAGTACGAACTAGTTGCAGATCTCCAATTCTGGCAGCAAAATTGGTCAGTCGATCGCTTCCTCAGTCAAGTTACTCAGCGTTATGCTTATCATACTGTCGTGACTGAAGCGACTAAGCAAGGTTTCCAAGTCGCCGAAGAGCGCAATCAGCAAGATGGTTCGATTAAGCTCGTAGTTCAACGCTGGAGCGCCTAATCATGAGTGATTTTGCTCCACCACTGGATTCTAACCAATCTGGATTTGAGCCAGAGCTGGGCGGCTTCCTGCGAGATGCCGAAGATCGCTCTGGATTTGAGCCAGAACTTGGTGGAGTATGGCGACAAAAGGGCGTGTATGTCGATGAGATGACTTGTATTGGTTGTCGTCATTGCGCTCATACTGCCCGCAATACTTTCTTCATCGAGCCAGAACATGGTAGGGCGAGAGTAGCTCGTCAAGATGGCGATCTAGAAGATACGATCAAAGAAGCAATCGACACCTGTCCAGTTAACTGTATCGCCTGGGTTGATTATACTGAGCTGAGTAAATTAGAAGCAGAACGCGAGTATCAAGAGATTTCAGTTGCTGGTTTTCCAATCGATCAAGCCACTGTTGCCGCAAAGATGCGGCGGCGGAAACTCAAGCAGGGGAAATAATTAAATTTTCTATCAATAAACTTCGTCATCGGTACCCACATTAGGTAGCAACTTGGGTTAGACAACTGGTATGGGGGTGGATAGTGAATGGTGAATAATAAATGTCTCTGGCTGTTTGTGCTTTGGATTCGGTGTGTTGATTGAATGATCGGTGAGCCTTGAGAGTGAGATAATTTTGAGAGTATTGATTACATTCATCCCAGGTAACTAAAATCAGTGGCTGCACCAGAATCCCATCCTCCATTTCGCACTCCTCTATATGATCGGGCAATCGCCCTCAACGCTCGGATGACGGCCTTTTCCGGCTGGGAAATGCCCGTCCAATTTAGTGGTATTATCCCCGAACATGAAGCAATTCGCGATCGAGTCGGGATGTTTGATATTTCCCACATGGGTAAATTTAGCTTGCAGGGCGAATCAGCGATCAATCAACTTCAGAGTCTAGTACCGTCCGATCTCAGTCGGCTCCAGCCCGGACAAGCTCAATACACAGTATTATTAAATCCCCAAGCCGGAATCATCGACGACATCATCGTCTATCAACAAAGCTCAGGAAACGTAATCCTAATCGTGAATGCCGGAACTAAAGACAAAGATAAAGAATGGCTACTAGCCCACTTGGATCTAGATCTAGTCAAATTTGAGGATCTGTCCTCACAAGTGTTAATCGCTGTTCAGGGGCCAGAAACAGTCAGTCACCTTCAGCCATTCATTGACATAGATCTGACCCAGCTCACCAATTTCGGTCATTCCAGCGCCATTATTTTTAAAAACCCCGCCTTCATTGCCCGGACTGGCTACACCGGAGAAGATGGATTTGAAGTAATGGTTGCACCAGAAATCGGCCGACAACTGTGGGACGCACTCCTAGCCGCTGGTGTCACCCCTTGCGGCCTAGGAGCGCGTGACACCCTTCGACTCGAAGCAGCCATGTGCCTGTACGGTCAAGAAATTAACGACACCACCACCCCCCTAGAAGCAGGACTAGGCTGGATCGTCCATCTCGACACCAAAGGCGACTTCATCGGGCGCGACATCCTCGAACGTCAAAAAGCCGCAGGAGTCGATCGCAAACTCGTCGGACTTCACATGCAAGGACGACACATCGCCCGCCACGACTACCCCATCATCATCGACGGACAGCCCACAGGCATCGTTACCAGTGGTACCATGTCACCCACCCTCAGTCAAGCGATCGCCCTCGCCTACGTCCCAACACCCTTCGCCAAAATCGGTCAAACCCTCCAAGTCGAAATTCGCGGCAAACTCCACCCGGCAATAGTGGTTAAGAAACCATTCTATCGATCGAGCAAGAGGGTTTAGTAGATAGTAGATAGTGGATAGTGGATGGTGGATGGTGGATGGTGGACTGCTAATCTAATCTGCCTCTCTAATCCACAGCCTCCGCCAACAAACCCACCCACAGATCGATTCCCCGTTAAGCACTAAGGCGAAGCGCGCCAAGCTAGCACACAGATACGACCTTTTGGAGGGGGTCTGGGGGAGGCGACAGCCTTCCCCAGCGGGGGGTCTGGGGGGAAGTTCCCCCAGATCCGGGTTTTGTCAGCACAAATAGAACCCGC
>JANNDQ010000224.1:0-3906 GCA_031387965.1 Chamaesiphon sp. OTE_75_metabat_567 | reverse complement strand
ACAAGGCAAGCGGAGAGATGAGGTTCGTGCGAAAAGAGCGGTGCCTCAACTAGCCAAGTAATACAGAAGTTCCCGATCAATGTAGATTGTTAGGAAACGATCGTAGACTAGATCTACACTAACTCCCAGCAGCGAACTCGTGTCCAATCATCCCGACTACCTCCAAAAAATTCTCACCGCACCCGTGTATGATGTGGCGATCGAATCACCACTCGATCGTGCCCCCATCCTCTCTGGACGGCTGAAAAATCAGATTTTGCTCAAACGGGAGGATATGCAGCCTGTCTTCTCCTTCAAGCTGCGGGGAGCCTACAACAAGATGGCGAAACTCCAGCCACATTTACTCGCACGGGGGGTAATTGCCGCTTCAGCGGGAAATCATGCTCAGGGTGTGGCTTTGGGTGCCAAACGGTTGGGGACAAAGGCGACGATTGTGATGCCAGTAACTACGCCGGAAATGAAGGTGAATGCAGTCAAAGCGCGGGGCGCAGAGGTGATCTTGTGGGGAGAAACCTATGATGATGCCTATACTTATGCCTGTGAGCTGGGAGAGCAGCGGGGTTTAACTTTTATTCACCCTTTTGACGATCCAGACGTAATTGCCGGACAGGGGACAATTGGGATGGAAATTCTCCGGCAGTATCAGCAGCCGATTCATGCAATTTTTGTAGCAATTGGTGGGGGTGGATTGATTGCAGGGATTGCGGCTTATGTCAAGCGGCTCTATCCTGAGACGAAAATTATTGGGGTGGAACCAGTCGATGCTGATGCGATGAGTCGATCGATCAAAGCTGGCAAACGGGTTAAACTCGATCGAGTGGGGTTATTTGCTGATGGAGTGGCTGTTAAGGAAGTGGGCGTAGAAACCTTCCGGTTGTGTCAGGAGTATGTTGATGAAATAATTTTGGTCGATACTGATGATATCTGTGCGGCGATTAAGGATGTATTTGAGGATACTCGATCGATCTTAGAGCCTGCGGGGGCACTAGCAATTGCCGGAGCAAAGGCTTATGTCGAACGCGAAGGGATTAAGGATCAGACTCTTGTTGCGGTAGCCTGCGGCGCGAATATGAACTTTGACAGGTTGCGCTTCGTAGCGGAACGGGCAGAAGTTGGCGAACATCGCGAGGCAATTTTAGCCGTGACAATTCCTGAGGAACGGGGCAGTTTCCGCCGCTTGTGTAACTGCTTGAGTACTCACAATCTGACCGAATTTAACTATCGGATGGCAAATACTAACCAAGCACATATTTTCGTCGGGGTTCAAGTCCAAAATCGCGCCGATACCCTCAATATTACCGCCAAACTCCAAGCCGAAGGCTTTGCCACCCTCGATCTCACCGATGATGAAATGGTCAAACTTCACCTCCGCCACCAAGTTGGCGGGCGTTCTCCGGTTGCCCAAGACGAACTCCTCTATCGGTTTGAGTTTCCCGAACGAACTGGCGCACTGACTAAATTCCTCAACAGCATGAATCCTGATTGGAACATTAGTCTATTTCACTACCGCAATCATGGTGCTGATTATGGGCGGATTCTGGTGGGAATTGAAGTACCGCCGCTTGAAATGCTTGACTGGTACGACTTTCTTGATCGTAGTCCCTACCGCTACTGGGATGAGCGCACTAATCCCGCCTATCAATTATTCTTGAACTAACCCATTTCACCATCGATATCTAATCTGATTCTGACAACAGAGTAGTACATCAAAATCCCTACTTATTGGCAGAGATCATGATTGCAGGGAGTTTTTTATAATCAGTTGATTCAAGTGGTTAAATTTATGTAATTTCTCAATATATATCAAGCAGATTTTATAAGTTACCTTTCTGTCTTTTTTCAGAAAGTATCTAAAATTCAAATATATTTAGCTATTGATCGGCATTAATCAGCAATTATGCTTAAATTTGAATGTAATAACTTGTTTGCAATTACAGCCGATCTATCATGCCGTAGCAATCTTTTTTGATTTCCAAACTTACTAGTACTTAAAAACTGATGATTTTAACCGCAGAGGCGCAGAGAGCGCAGAGGCAGGAAAAAGAGGTATCAGTTTCTCATTTAGGATCGCTATATAGACATCCGCTAAATGATGTAATCAGGTGAGTTGGATTTCTATTCCCAAAAGAGTAAAATTGCTAAACTCGGTAAGTCTCTGTAAAATGATGAGCGAGACTTCATCCACAATACAGTTATGATTTCCGAACATGCAGCAGAGATTAATTCTGGCACTCGCTTTACCTTTGGGGAAAATTGGTCACAATTTTTACTAATCCTCAATGAAGAACGGATTCAACAAGCAGAAAACTCACTGCGACAAATGCTCGAAGTTGAGAATTTGGTAAATAAGACTTTTCTGGATGTTGGTTCGGGTAGTGGCTTATTCAGTCTAGCTGCGCGGCGATTGGGTGCATCGGTGCATTCATTCGATTACGACCCCCAGTCGGTGGCTTGCACCGAAGAGTTGAAGAAACGTTATTTTCCCGACGATCTACAATGGCAAATTGAGTCTAGATCCGTGCTAGATTGCGATGCCCTGAAGCAATTGGGGACGTTTGACGTTGTTTATGCTTGGGGTGTATTGCATCATACTGGTGCAATGTGGCAGGCGCTAGAGAATGTAGCACCACTCGTAGCTACAGGCGGGCAGCTCTTTACCGCCATCTACAATGACCAAGGGGGAGGGAGTCGGCGGTGGGGGGCGATTAAGCGTACCTACAACCAATTACCAAGATTTATTCAGCCGCTATTTGCAATGTTGGTGCTGATACCGACAGAATTGAAATTATTGGCGATTTGGACTCTCAAAGGCAAGCCCTGGGTTTATTTCAACAATATCACCACTTACGCCGAGCGCAGTAATAGAGGTATGAGTCACTGGTATGATGCGATCGATTGGATTGGAGGGTATCCATTCGAGGTTGCCAAACCAGAACAGATCTTCAATTTTTACAAAGATCGAGGTTTTCGGCTGCGACAATTAAGTACTGATGGTGGTCACGGTTGCAATCAGTTTGTATTTGAACGGTATGTATCAATTGATGTTCCCAGTTAATCCCCTACCGCTACTGGGATGAGCGCAACAATCCCGCCTGTAAATTATTTTTGAGCTAATCAGCCCAAATTGCCAGCACAGTGAAATCTCTACCTATTGGCAGAGATCATAATTGCGGTGAGTTTTTTATAATCAGCTTGTTCAACTGGTTAAATTTATTTAGAGGACAAGCAAATGAGCGATCTAATTGTTGTCGGTTTCAAAGATGAGTTTAAAGCGGATGAGGTCATGAGTGAACTCCGAAGACTCCAGTCAGAGTATCTGGTTGATCTCGAAGATGCCGCAGTTGTAGTAAGAGATCAAGAAGGCAAAGTTAAAATCAAGCAGGCACAAGATCTAGTTGCTGCTGGTGCAGTCAGCGGTAGTTACTGGGGAGTTTTACTTAGTGTGCTGTTCTTTAATCCAATTTTTGCGCTAGTTGGTGCTGCGACTGGGGCACTTTCGGGCGCACTTTCTGATATCGGTATTGATGACAACTTCATGCGCGATCTCGGTAGCACGATCGAACCAGGCACCTCGGCAATCTTTGTTCTCGTCCGAAAATCCACACCGGATCGAGTATTGGCAGATCTGAGCAAATTTGAAGGCAAAGTCTTGCGGACTTCTCTCTCCAAAGAAGATGAAGCTAAACTCCAAGCAGCCCTGAGCAAAGGTGAGCCAGCCCTGGCAATCTAACCTTGAGTTACCCCAGTTTCTCCTATCCTAGTCCGCCTCTAACCATCCAAGGCGGACTTCGCACCATGAGGAGTAGTTTTAATCACTGTGGATATCGGTGGCAGATTTGGTTGAGATATCACCTAAATTTATAATCTAAATCACTAGCCTGAAATAGCTCTTTCCCAGACCCAGAT
>JANNDQ010000223.1:0-3852 GCA_031387965.1 Chamaesiphon sp. OTE_75_metabat_567 | reverse complement strand
TCTTCATAGGCTTTACGGGAGCCGAGGGTTTCGCGTCCGGTTTGGACGGTATCCCCATTTCTCGCAGTCGCCGCGAACCGGATCTCCATATCTACCCAGGATTGCTCGATTAGGGTACCCTCAGAAGTCGCTAGGAGGATGTGTTGAGCGCGATCGTCGTAGTGAACTGAAGTGGTGGCAATCCGTCGATCGGTAGTCTGAAGGATCTGATTATAATGCTCGCACAGCGCTTTCTTATTGGCGATCGGAATATGGCGCGGATCGGTGCCCGTCAAGGGTAAGCTACAACTAGTCTGAATAATCTCGATCGGTGCCAATATTGTCTCATCTTCACCGATGATCTTAGCAGCGGCGATCGCTTCTTCGATCCGCTCAGCTAGAGTTTCCAGCCGATTGAAACTCGCAAAACCCCAACCCCCCTTATGACAGGCGCGGACTTGCCCACCGATGGCAATATCCTCGCTCAATGTTTCGACTTTATCCCCACGGATTAAGATTTCTGTTCCTTCGGATTCTTCCAGTCTAATTGCTAGATAATCGACCCGATCACGGTAACGCTTAATTAAATCAGTCAGACGGTTTTTGCTGTCAACGATAATAGAAGTCATAGAATTAGCGGGTCGGGGTAGGGAGAACTTATTAATCTACTTCAAATATTTAACTCTGATTCTAGATTCTCGATCGCTTGAATACCGCGCGGATCGCCGAGTTTGAGCAGGGCAGATTTCGCATCATCTCTCACTCCCAGGTCGGGATCTTCTTCTAGCACTTGAATCAGGGCATCGACAGCCGTAGCATAAACCACGTTTGACGGCAGTTCTCGACATAATCGCCCTAATGACCACGCACAATTACTCCGCACAGCGGCTAGGGGGTCATTGATTAAAGCTTCGATCATTGGTGGTACAGTGGCGATCACTGCTTCATAACTGAGGTCTGCGGCTTGTCCGAGGGCACTCGCAGCCCAGAGCCTGACAGCAGAAATATCGACCTTGAGCGAGCGCAATAGTGGCTTGATCGTCCGAACATCTTTACAATTTCCCAATGCCCAGACAATACCCTTGCGAACATAACCATTCCAGTCTCGATCGAGTTGAGCAATCAAAGGTTCAACCGCAGATGTACTCGGATTTCGCCCTAGAGCATAGGCCGCTGGAACCCTGACCAGCGGGCAAGGATCGGTTAGAAGCTGGATCAAATGGGGAATTGCACGCGCGTCTTGAATCTCACAAAAAGCTCTGGCTGCCAGCATCCTTTGGGCAGTCACTCGATCGGTCAGGAGTGGTAACATTTCCGCCGGATCTGGTCTGAGCGGTTCTGGATTTGCCTCTAAGACAGCCAAAGTATCCAGCTCGTCAACAGGACAATCTAGATCGGTGTCATCCTCCAGGAAGTTGAGATCTTGTTCATAAACCATAATTACTACTCTAGCCTATGCCCATGACCAAAATCTAGTCTAAGCTACTGTATTCACTTTACCAATCATTTCACTGCCTAACCATGCGGTGCTGGCGGATCGAGATTTGAGATTTCTAGCTGTAACTGTCCAAGCTGCTTGCGTGTCGAATAGAATTAACTGCGTGGGCGGGGATTGCTGGAGACATTGGGCGGGTTTAGTGCTCAGTGCTGCCCATAGTTCCAGCGGTGATAATTTACCAGTGGTGACTAGATGTTTCCAGAGTAATGGTAATGCTAATTCTAAGCCGATCGCGCCAGCTGGAGCTTCGCCAAAAGCTACGGTTTTTTCTTCATAGGTATAGGGGCTATGATCGATTGCGATCGCATCCAACATACCTGTTTTAATTCCCTCAATCAGGGCAATCCGGTCATCTGAGGTGCCTAATGGTGGGTCGAGCTTGAAATTAGGATTGTATGTTGCTAAGTCGGTTGTATCAGCGATTAGGTGTAACCAGGTGGTGCTAGCGGTAATTGGCAAGCCGCGTTGTTTTGCAGCGGCAATGATTTCGACACCGCGACGGGTGGAAATTCGCATCAGGTGAATGGGTGTGCCGATATCAGCGATGATTTCAATGATTGCGGCAAGGGCAGCGGTTTCACTACTAATCGGATCGATGGGTAAGCCATATTTGAGTGCATCTACTCCGGCTCTAGCCAGACCATTACCGCGCAAGGATCGATCGAGTGCATATAAGCTGATCGGGCGGTTAAATGGTTTAAGGTATTCGAGTAGGTGACGAATCAAGGTGGGATTAGCAATCGGATTTCCATCTGCCCAGCCACTAATATTCGTAGTGCTGAGTTCGCTGAGTTCCGTCATCGTTTTTCCGGCTACCCCTTCTGTCAGCGCCCCCCAGTAGCCAAGCTGGGGACAATTTGGAATTTGAGCCGCGATTTGGTGATACTCTCGATCAAAACTGATGATACTGCTGGCTCGATCAAGTGCGGGGAATGTATCGGGTAAAATGTTTACCTGGACGAATCCACCTGCTTGAGCGGCTAGCAGGAGGGATTCGATCGATTCTCGTTCTTCATGTCCAGGCGTGCCACTATGACTATATAAATCGACTAAACCTGGGGCGAGAATCAGGTGTTGCCCAGGGGTAATCTCTAAATCGGCTGGAAGTTGGGTTGTTGCGGAAACTTCTTCGATTATGCCGTCGATAACTACGATATCTACTGATCGTCCTATTCTGGTGATTGGATCTAGTACTCTAACCTGTTGGAATAATTGGTTCATCGCTCGAACTGATACTACCGACCCCTGCTGAAGATTCTGTAGAGATTGTATTCAGCCCATTAATTCTAACCTGAGATTGTCAATCGAAGACAAATTGATTTCTCGATCTGTTGCGACGTAATAGCGATTGCTTAGTAGTCACGAAGTTCTGAGAGACTACACCATAAATATTGCTAGAGGAAGATTAAATCGATCGCTTAATTTTTCAGCATGAGTTTTATCGATCGAGCGTTTCCCCTCTATGATCTCAGCAGCAAGATCGCTAGAACCAAACACACCAATTAAATCGGTTGGCTGAAGATGATTGGCTTCGATCAAGTGTAGCAGGAGACTGTGAGGAGTCGATAAGTTTTGAGATGGATAATGTTCGGATTCAAACTTCTCTACCAAGATGACAAATAGATCCAGTAGTCGAGTTTCTTCTAGGCTCGTCGTCTGTTTATTCATCAACAATTCGATAATTGCTAGTGCCCGTTGATATTCTGATTCAGTCTCGATTGGTTGTGGTAAAACCTCGACGAGAAGATTTGCGTAGGTTTCGCGATTAAAAGTAAGGGTCATTTTAAATTAAATTTCTAAACTCCTCTCGATCTAATTGACAGTCTTTGAGGATTTGATTTAATAAGCCGATCCCGATAGTTTCACCTGAATGAACTGGGACGACGGTACATCTGCCATCTGAATGTTGTACAAAGTGATGGCTACCACGAATTCTAATTACCTCAAAGCCGATCTTTTTTAGTGCGGTAATTACTTCTCTACCTGTTAAGCTAGGCAATTTACTCATAGATTTAGATCTCGATCGCCACCCTTTGCAAGCCGATAAATTCCAAATCCTCTGTCGGTTGAGATTGGACTTCTAGACACAAAATGATGGCTTCCTTGATTCTTCCCATTAATTCGTCAAGAGATTTAGCTTGAGTATGACAACCTGGGAGGCTGGGCACGGAGGCGACAAAGTAGCCATCGGTATCACGTTCGATAATTACGTTAAAGTCTTTGCTCATGGTTGGGGAAGTTACTAAACGTTTTGGTAAGAGAGGCGATCATAAGTAGGGTGGGCACTGCCCACAGGCAATTTCCAATTTATTAATATTAATATCAATATTTTAATTCATTATCGATCGATACAGTGAAGATCTTACTCGATCGCA
>JANNDQ010000179.1:0-4323 GCA_031387965.1 Chamaesiphon sp. OTE_75_metabat_567 | reverse complement strand
GGGTTATCCTCTAGCTGTTACCCTAGCTGGATCGACGCAACAACTACCCAAGATTTAACCGCTGATGGTCAGCGTGAAACTTACCTGTGGGGAAAATTGGAGCTAACCAACGGGCGATATCACTTTAGTCTCGCTGGGGGCACTCACAGCTCGGCAAATCTGATTAATCTTGCAGGTACGAATGCTTTGGCGGTAATACCTGTAAACACGAAGATAATTACGGCTGGATCGGTGGTACGGACCTTAGTACTTTCCACGTAAAAAATACTCCCCAGATCGTGATAAAATAGTACCTTACTACTGAAATATCAGTATAGCTTCAAGTCTTGACCTTGGCTGCTGCTTGGTGCAACAGTCGAGCGAGGAAACGTTCATCCGTGCATGTCACCTTTCCCTCAACCCTAACCAATACCTAACCTATGAATAGTTGTATTTTGATGGCGGAGATTATCAAAAATCCCGAATTACGCTACACCGCTGATAATCAGATGGCAGTAGCGGATATGTTTGTCCAGTTTTCGCCACCGCCAGGTAGCCGCCCAGACGATCGATCCCCAACGATTGAAGTTGTCGGCTGGGGCAATCTCGCCACCGAAATGAAGGAAAATTACAAGCAGGGCGATCAGATCGCGATCGAGGGTAGACTGGAGATGAACACGATCGAGCGCGATGGGTACAAAGAAAAACGCGCTCGACTAGTCGCCAGTCGGCTCTATCACGTCATGGCGACAGATTCCACTACTCCAGCAGCGCCAATGGGGACATCAGTTGCGCCTAGTTCTGCGCCCACCTCACCGCCACCGCCTGCGGCTACTCGTACTACGACCCCAAGTGTGCCGCGCAATGATGAGCCACCAGTTTTTGATGCTGAGGATATCGATAAGATTCCGTTTTAGGTAAGGAATGAGGATTAAATAACGTACAATTCCTCCGTTGCTAAGGGCGGGTTTTGCTCGAAGATGATGGTGTTAGACGAAGATTTTTGGCATAAACCAGCCCCTACGGTTGGCTATTGTTCATTCTACGGGTATGTAGGGGTAGGTTCATGAAGTCTAATGTCGATCTTACTGTTCGATCTTAAACAAAACCTACCCTCCTTCACTAGGATCTGAAAAGATCTCAAATGGGTTCTATAAAATCCTCATTCCTAAGTGGAACCAATAGATGCGATTCTACACCCAGTCAGGGCAATTGATGCCTTTACTGGGTAGTTCCAAGTTCTAACGCTGCAACCAATCCAGCTAAAGTATATTCAGTCGCTTCAATATCCACTTTGCCCAATAAAGATCGACAGGTAGCGGAAGTCTGCGGGCCGATCGACGCAATGCACACCTGCTCTTGCCAACCTGATGGTAGACTAGTGCCGATTAATTGGGTGAAATGTTTGACTGTTTTGGAACTGGCGAAGGTAATAATATCAACCTGCTGCTGTTGCAGTGCTGACAAAATGGTGGGATCGATCGCCTGTGGACATTGAGATTGGTAAGCTGGAACTTCGACTACTGTTGCACCCAGCTCAGTAAATGCTTGTACTAAGATTTCTCGTCCACCCGTTTCCACGCGAGGAAATAAAATTCTTTGTCCGGTAGGTGAGATCGGAAAATTAGTAACTAAGGCATCAGCGATAAAATCAGGTGGGATGAAATCAGCCGTAATTCCTTGTTGTTGCAGCGATTGAGCAGTTTTTTGACCGACCACCGCGATTTTAATTCCAGCCAGAGCACGACTATCTTTACCTGCTTGATGAAGACGATTGAAGAAGGCATCTACAGCATTTGTAGATGTGAGCATCAGCCAATCAAACTCGCTCAAGTGGTCAATTGTGCGATCGAGATCCTCCCAGCTCGTGGGCGGCGTAATTTCCAGAGTAGGCAGTTCTAGTACCCGTGCGCCACGCGATCGCAGCATTTGACCAAATTCACTCGCTTGTCCACTCGCACGGGTCACAAGGACAGTTTTGCCCATGATCGAGGAAGAATTAGCTGGCTGAATCGCTGCGGCTGTAGTCTGATTGAGAAAACCGGACACATCGCAGCGCAGATATGCTCGCAATCCTACTACTTGACCGATGATGATCACAGCAGGGGATAGTTCGATCTCCGCAGTTTCTACAACTACGCGACCTAATTCTGACACCCAGACTTGTTGTTGAGAAGTACCCGCCCAGCGAATAATGGCGATCGGTGTAGTGATAGATCGATTGTGTTTTAATAATCGAGTGACTATTTCAGCTAATTGTCTCGATCCCATTAAGATTACTAGCGTCGGCAGTCGAGCCAACGCATTCCAATCGAGATCATCAGGAAGATGTGCCGTAACCACCGCAAAACCCTTGCTCAGCACCGGATCGGTTAGGGGAATACCCGCCAATAGTGGCGCGACTAACGCGGTCGATAATCCTGGCACGACCTCATACTCACAACCAGCAGCAATCAGCGCATCTAGTTCGGCAGTAACGCGCCCAAAGATAAATGGATCGCCACTTTTGAGCCTAACAACGATCTGTCCGGTTTGAGCGTACTCTACCAACAGCAAATCAATTTCAGCCTGGAGCATACTCGGCTTACCGCCTCGCTTACCCACATCGACCAACACGCAAGTATCTGGAACGAGATTTAATAAACCTCGATCGACCAAAGCATCGTAAATCAAAACTTGAGCTTGCGCGAGCACCGCTTGGGCGCGAATGGTCAGATAAGAGATATCGCCTGGGCCTGCGCCCACAATATATACTTTGCTCATCAACTGTCAATTGTGAATAATCAACCTAACTATTAAAACTGGCGCGACTATTTAGCTGCTTTTGCTCATTTACTTAACTTACGATCGCACCGAACAAGATAAACCTATCACACTATCACAAATTGTCGATCAGACTCGCCAATAATGGCAAATTGGTGTAAGAATATAATATGATTCCCCGTTGACAATTTGGTAATACCGATGATGTCAGCACAGACTGTCTAGCCGCAATTCTTCACGGGGGAGAGACTACACCAACGAGTTGGGCAACAACAACATGGAGTAGTCGCCAGCATTAGTAGCATCGCTACAGTGCGATGCACACAACTATCCAGGTAATAGCTTTCATCAATATTTAAATTTCTAATCAAAAAATTAACATTGTGTAGATAAACATATGGTCTTGCCAACAAGTCATAGATCTAGACGCTCGATCGCTTTTACAAATAGGGACATAGTGGATGAACAACGGCAAAGTCAGAATATACGAACTGTCAAAGGAATTGAATTTGTAAAATAAGGATTTATTGGGAATTTGTGAAGGGTTAAATATTGTGGTCAAAAGACATAGTAGCAGCATCTCTGAGGCAGAAGCAGGACTAATTGTCAAAGCTGCCAACGAGAAATTTCCGACCCGTGAAAACAAGACACCTCATCAGGTCCAGACTGACAAGGTGGTCGCTCCGGCTGCCCCCAAACCTGACGCTCCTAAATCACCAGTGGCTCCAGCCGCAGCCATCACAGCACCGCCACGACCCAGTGAGCCTAAAAGTCGCATCTTGCAGATCGAGCACAAAGTTGATGCTCAGAGCAAGCCATCCTTGATGCCACAACCGCCCGTAGCAGTACAGCCACCCTTGAGACAAGCGCCACAATCTGTAAGCCGTCCAGTTGTGCGTCCAACCCCCGCAGGTGAAGGTGTTAGTCCGGTTCGCCGTGCGGAGAGCAGTGTGGAAAGTGTCACCCCAGCTCGGGCCGCCAGAACTGTGAGTCCAGTTACACCGCCAGCCCCAAAACCCCAGCTATCGGGGCCACCAGCTCGTCCGGCTGGCGGAGACAGCAGCTCAGGAGAGTTTTCAAACCCTGATGACATCAACGTTTCACCCCCAGTCACCAGATCTGCTGCTCCGAGTAAACCTATTCCCAAATCCCAGATTGTCAGAATCGAGCCTGCCAACCGACCCGCAGTTGGCGCACCGTCCAGCCCCAGCACTGGAGTCGTCCGCCGACCAGTAGCTAAATCTGAGAATTCACCACCCCCGCTCAATCGTCCGCCCGCTCGGATTGTTCAAATCAAACCCCAAGGTAGTGGTCCAACCAGACCTGGCGCACCAAGCAAAGATGCTGCTGTTGGTGATAAGGATGATAGCAGTACAGCAGTGTTGACCGACCTCGAACTCAAGCGGCCACCACTCAGAAAACCAGTTAATAAAGGTAAAGGCTGGAGCAAAGAAGAGGAGGAAATTGAAACCGCCAAGGCAAAAGTGCCCGCCAAAGGCAAGCGGGTCAAGACAGTCGTGATCGATGATGACGATGATGATGATGATGGCGATGGTAGCGATAGTACCACCGAAACCATCG
>JANNDQ010000145.1:0-1643 GCA_031387965.1 Chamaesiphon sp. OTE_75_metabat_567 | reverse complement strand
ATCGAGCGAGGCACAGCTTCTCGTTGGCAATCACCGCAGCGGGGCGATTGTCGGCCTTCGCCGCAGCAGCTTTCACGGGTGTTGCTGTCACGGCTGCTTTGGCTTTCTTCACGGGAGCGTTCTTTGGCTTCGCTTCTTCAGCAGCATCATCGTTGGAAAGATGGTAAACATTGCGGTACCGGGGCGCTGGGGAGAGATCGCGCGCGTTTACACCTTAGAATCCGATGAAAATCTTAGCAATTTCTGGCAGCCTGCGCCCTCAATCTTCTAACACAACCATTTTACAAGTATTGATGGAATCAGCACCCGTTGATGTAAATATCTCAATTTACGATGGAATTGGCAACCTACCCCACTTTAACCCCGATCTTGATCGGGATGAAGCACTGGCTCCAGTTATGGATTGGCGGACACAGTTGCAAGCTACTGATGGGGTGATTTTTTGCACGCCGGAATATGCTCATGGGGTGCCTGGTGTCCTCAAAAATGCCCTCGATTGGATCGTTTCTTCGGGTGAGTTTATGTATAAGCCTACGGCGGTAATAAGTGCCTCTCCATCACCAGATGGTGGCGATAAAGCAAATGCTTCACTGGTGCAAACATTGAGAGTGATGATGGCAGATATTCCAGCCGAAGCAACGCTATGTATTCCGGCTATTTCCGCTAAGTTAAATGACAATGGCAAGCTAATCGATTCTGCCACAGTATCGGCACTTCGATCTCTGTTGGATACTCTGATCTATTCAATGGTGTTAGTTACTAGAAAGCCCACGACTGGAAGTCGTGGCTAATGCTGCAAAGTCCGCCTACGCGGACTAGGAAATTGTTGACTTTGCATCACAAGGAGCGGTTTCTAACCGCTTAGGTTAATAAGTTAATATTAAGCCGATCGCCAAATTTAGATAAAAGAAATCATCATGAAAGCAATTACCACAAATTCATCTCGATCGAATGATTTTAGCCCATTTTTTACTGAGACGGAGATAGAAATTCCGACCCCCGAACCTAGAGATTTACTCGTGCGTGTCAAAGCTATTTCCGTTAATCCGATCGATTATAAAGTCCGCTCATCGCCTCAGAGACAACATCCATCAGGAATTTTAGGCTGGGATGCTGCGGGAATTGTGGAAGCTGTCGGGGCAGAAGTTACTCTATTTAAAGTAGGTGATGAAGTTTATTATGCTGGTAGTGTGATTCGGGCGGGTTGCAATAGTGAATATCATGCAGTCGATGAACGGATTGTTGGTAAAAAGCCCACCAGCCTATCATTTTCTGAAGCTGCGGCATTGCCACTGACTACAATTACTGCCTGGGAAGCCTTATTTGAACGGTTAGGAATTGAGCCAGAAAAAACGCCGCAGAATCGATCGAGTACCGTGTTAATTATTGGTGGGGCTGGTGGCGTAGGATCGATCGCAATTCAATTAGCAAAACAAGTGGCAGGAATGCGAGTAATTGCTACTGCTTCTAGAGCGGAATCGATCGCCTGGTGTAAGAAAATGGGTGCAGATGAAACTATTAATCATCATCAGCCGTTCAAATCGGGACTAGCAACGATCGATATTAATTATGTTGATTATATTCTTTGTCTCAATGATACGGCCCAACATTTACCCAACATGGTAGATGTAATTAAACCGCAG
>JANNDQ010000102.1:0-8372 GCA_031387965.1 Chamaesiphon sp. OTE_75_metabat_567 | reverse complement strand
GCAGGGCCAAAAATCCCATCGATCGGCCCATTATAAAAACCCAACACTGCTAACATATGTTGGGTCGGCTCTGGCTCGTAGACAATAAATGTAAACGTACTTGCCTGAGTAGCCACGATCGCATCTTGAGCTTGATTATCTGGTTGATAGTCTTTCCAGATTTGACTTAATTCATGTTCAATGTCAGTCACCGAAACATCTTTCGGCGCACGGAGCGATACAACTGGAGCGGATTGGGTACTCATAAATTAGGCTTTAGGCTTTAGATTTTAGGCTAATCCCCTTCAAGGAGGGGTGTGGAAAATCCCCTCCTTGGAGGGGTGCCCGTAGGGCGGGGTGGGTTAGATCTACGCAGCAACTCAAACAAACATATCTAAGATCGATGCCATTTCCGTCCATCGTCATTGATCAGATCTTCCGCAGCCAGAGGACCCCAGGTACCTGCTTCATACATCGGAATCGAATCGGGATCGGTGTTTGCTTCCCAGTCTGATAGAGCTGGAGTCACAATTCGCCATGCTTCCTCGACTTCATCGGAGCGGGTAAATAGAGTTTGATCCCCCAACATACAATCGATCAGTAGCTTGTCATAAGCATCGGAAGATTTAACCCCAAACGCTTCTTGATAATTAAAATCCATATTTTCCGTGCGGGTGCGTAAATCTGCCCCAGGCATTTTCGCTTCAAACTGGAGTGAGATCCCCTCGTTTGGGTAAACCTGGATTGTTAACAGATTCGGGTTGGTTTGACGGGAAGCTGATTGAAACACCAACCAAGGCACGGGTTTAAATTGGATCGTGATTTCGGAAACTTTCTTAGGAAGCCGTTTACCAGTCCGTAAATAGAATGGCACATCTTTCCACCGCCAATTGTCCACCATGAACTTCATGGCGACAAAGCAAGGATTAACCGATCCTGGGGCGACCCCTGGTTCTTCCCGATAACCAGGAATTTGTTCACCTTTCATCCAGCCCGCTTGATATTGTCCCCGAATGGCCGATCGACTAAGATTATTGACATCTGCTAGGCGAGTAGCTTCGAGTACCTTGACTTTTTCTGTCCGAATCGAGTCGGCATCGAGAGAATTCGGCGGTTCCATCGCTGTCAGGCAAAATACCTGCATCAAATGGTTCTGGAGCATGTCGCGCAGTGCGCCAGCGGATTCATAATAGCCAGCCCGATCTTCGACTCCGACAGTTTCGGCGACGGTGATTTGGACGTTATCAATATAATTGCGATTCCAGAGCGGTTCAAAGATCGCATTGGCAAATCGCAGCACGAGTAAGTTTTGGACAGTCTCCTTGCCCAGGTAGTGGTCAATCCGGTAGACTTGCTGCTCTTCACAATGTTGTCTGACGACGCGATTTAAGACTCGTGCTGAAGCAAGATCCCGCCCGAAAGGTTTTTCGATTACTAGACGATGTTTTTGGGCATCATTTAGCATCCCCGCACTACCCAGTTGCTTGATTGCTTCAGGGAAGAAATTAGGCGCGACAGAAAGATAGAATACTCGATTGCCCATCGTGCGGCGTTCGGTATCGAGTTCGCCCAGTAAGGTTTTAAGCTTGAGGTAGCTTTCGGGTTTGTCGATGTCCCCAGGGCAATAGTACAATCCTTTGGCGAATTCTGACCAAGCGGCTTCGTCTTGAATCCCATTACCGAATTCTTCGATCCCTTTGCGAGAATGTTCGCGAAAGTATTCGTTGCTCCAATCGCGTCGAGCTACGCCGACGATGGTGATTTCTGGGGGTAATCTGCGATCGAGTCGCATCTGGTACAATGCTGGGATCAGTTTCCGATGGGTCAAATCGCCGGATGCGCCGAAGATCGTTAGGATTTGAGGCTCGGGGACTCGTTCTTGGCGGAGTCCGAGCCGGAAGGGGTTTTCTAAGAGGTCGATCATTTATTACTGGGATGGTAGAACTAGGACTAGTTTTTAGGGTTGAATCGACTCTGGCGACATTAAAGTACTTATCTTGCCCGCAAGCGATTTCATTAGTGAATCAAAGGGTTTGACGAATTTGTCGATCCCGTCAATTAATAACTCGTCCATAACGGCAGCTAAATCAATATTGATATCGGGATCTTTCAGGCTGGCAATGAGGCGATAGGCTTCATCGACTCCGGCTTCAATGCGGTTGGCAGGATCGCAATGATCGGCGCAGGCTTCGATCGTATTTGGTGGTAGGGTGTTGACGGTATCTGCGCCAACTAGCCCATCGACATACATCACATCGCTATAGCTGGGATCTTTGGTACCTGTACTTGCCCAGAGTAGACGTTGCACTCGTGCGCCTTTTGCTGCTAATTGTTGCCAGCGATCGGTTGCGATGATTTTCTTGTATTCTTGATAGGCGACTTTGGCATTAGCGATCGCAATTTTACCTTTCAAAGCTCCAATCTTATCAGCTAAAGCTGGATTGGTTTTGAGTAGTTGCTCTAGTTTGCCATCAATATTAGTGTCAATCCGGCTGAGAAAAAAGCTGGCAACAGACGAAATATTACTAATATCTTCGCCTTTGGCGGCGCGGGTTTCTAGCCCACGAATGTATGCCCAGGCTGTTTCGACATAGCTTTCTACTGAAAAAAGGAGGGTGACGTTGATACTGATCCCTTCATTAATCATCTGTTCGGCTGCTGGCAATCCTTCTGGGGTACCAGGGATCTTGATCATCACATTGGGACGAGCAATTGCAGCGTGATAGCGACGGGCTTCGGTGATGGTAGTAGCAGTATCTGTCGCGATGGTGGGCGGGACTTCAATACTAACGTAACCGTCGATGCCATTAGTTTGTTTGTAGACGGGGAGAAGTACGTCGCAAGCTTTGCGGATGTCGGTAAAGATCAAGGATTCATAAATATCATTGAGAGATTTATCTGCTTGGATACCTGCTTTGATTTCAGTATCATAAATCGCGTTACCAACAATTGCTTTCTCAAAGATGGCAGGATTGGAGGTGATCCCCAGCACACCGCGAGTGGTAATCAGGTTGCTCAATTCGCCGGATTCGAGCAAGTCTCGACTCAGGTTGTCCATCCAGATACTCTGTCCGTATTCGGTTTCAATTTCTAGCAGCGGATTTTGGGCTATAGGTGACATGGTTGATATTTACTCCATTAAGTAATGACTATCGATGACTTTACGCTTAAAAATCCCTATTTCCAGTATTTTAGCCGATCGACATCTGAATATATGTATTGGCGAATATCAATTTGAGCGATGTAAATTTGACAAAGTATCGATTGATCACCAAAATTGGGGCAATCTAAGCGAGAGTAACAGCACAAAATTAGCTAGTCGATCGCATCTTATGGTAAATTCTCGTAACATTCCTGCGCCACCGCCGCCAAAACCCAGTCTGTCCAGCTATTTTCCACCAGCGCCAGTCGCACCTGTAACCTATCCATTGCCGCCAGGACAGCCCAGTATCGGGCAATTAGTATCACAGGCTTTCGATGCTGGCTATTCTGATGTCCACGTTGGGATTGGCGAAACGCCGAGATTTCGGAATCGGGGTGAAATTGAAACCACTAATTATCCTGAAACAGACGCGGCAACTTTCATGTCCTGGTTACATGAAGTATTGAGCGACGAAGATATTCGGACATTTCAAGCCAATCTGGACTTTGATGGCGCGACTCAGTACGAATTTGCGCGAGTACGGATCAATGTGTTTGATTCCTTGTATGGCTATGCGATGGTGATGCGACTGATTCCGATGCAGATTGCCACTTTGGAAGAATTGCGGTTGCCCGCAGTTTTTCGAGATGTTTGTCATTATCACAAGGGGTTAATTCTCGTCACTGGGCCAACTGGTTCGGGTAAATCGACGACGATGGCGGCGATGGTGGACTACATGAACAAAGAAATGCCGCGCCACATTATCACGATCGAAGATCCGATCGAGTTTATCCACAAAAGTAAGCGCGCCCTGATTAAACATCGGGAAGTTGGGGCAAATACGCTCAAATTTGACACCGCACTCAAAGCGGCACTGCGGGAAGATCCAGACGTGATCCTCGTCGGAGAAATGCGCGATCGTGAGACAGTCAATACTGCCCTCAAAGCCGCTCAAACTGGTCACTTGGTAATCGGGACACTGCATACTAATAGTGCCGTCAAAACGATCGAACGGGTGCTCAATCTGTTCAAACCAGAAGAACAAGCGGTGATGCGCGTGTCCCTGGCTGAATCATTAGTGGGAATTATCTCTCAAGGCTTATGCCGGACAACTGACGGGAAGCGAGCTGCTTATCATGATATTTTGATCAATACCGAAACTGTCAAAGACTATGTTCGGGATGGCAAATATGACGACATTGGCCCATTGATGACCGACGGTGAATTTGATGGGATGATTACGATGAATAAATCGCTATTTGCTCTCTATCAAGAAGGTCGCATTACCGAAGAAACTGCCCTAGAACTCTCACCGACAGCCAACGAAATGGCAATGATGCTGCGGGGTAAAATTTAATTTAGTTGACAGTTAATATTAATCTGAAGGAGCGATCTATTAATCGGGAACACAAAACTTAATTAAAAGTCCTAAGCTATAAGTTACTTCCCACAATTTTAATTAGGTTTATTCTTCATGTCTAGATATACATTCAAGAAATCGATCGCTGCAACTCTAGGTTTGGCGGTCGTTTCCACGGGTCTATTTATCGGTATTTCCACTCACGCTCAAAATACTCCTACCGTCAACCCCTCGCCAGCAGCTAGTCCTGCTACTACACCCCCTACTGGTGGCACCATGACTAAGCCTGGTGACAGCATGTCTAAGCCTGCTGGTGGCGCAATGACTAAGCCCGATGCTATGTCCAAGCCTGCTGGTGGTGCAATGACCAAGCCTGCAACAGCAGCCCCTACTGGTAAAACGATCGTCGATCTTGCGTCGAAGAGCAAATCTTTCACCACCCTAGTTGCCGCGCTCAAAGCAGCAGATTTAGTTGATACCCTAGCTGGTGAAGGCCCCTTCACCGTGTTTGCACCAACAAATGCTGCTTTTGCGAAATTACCTAAAGGCACTGTCGCCAACCTCCTCAAACCTGAGAATAAAGAGCAGCTCAAGAAAATTCTCACCTACCACGTTGTACCTGGTGCGGTAACTTCTAAGATGCTCAAATCAGGTCAGGTTGACTCAGTTGAAGGCAGCAAGATTACTATTAAAGTTAGTGGCAAAACTGTGATGGTCAACAAAGCCAGAGTCATCATGGCTGATGTCAAAGCTAGTAACGGTGTCATCCACGCGATCGATACCGTGATTATGCCCGCTAAATAGTCCTCAGCGGCAATTCTAACTTGAGCCTAAGATTTTGGATTTTAGTGAGCAATCACCCCTTTTATACTGGAGTGTCGGCAATCTAGAGTCCAAAATCCAACTTTAAATAATTCCTCAAAACTTAAAATCGCTAACAGACTTTTATCGATATTTATGATCAAGTAGATTAATAATGATGTAAAGTTTTTTTAACATAATCACTTTTTTCCGGATGGATTATTTATATTGATAAGACCAGCTTAAATTGATCCCCGACATGGGATTGACCAAAACGCATCAGTTTTAGCCAGTATCCATCTAGATAGCCGGAGCCAATAAAATGCAATTAACTCAAAATCGCACCATTCCCAAAAGTCGTTACGTCGCTACAGCCAAGAGCTTCTTAATTTGGTGTTTTGCGCTAACAGTGACCCTGTTAGTAGTTGGTTTCCCATTGGTTGTGTTGATGGCTACCATTGGCGCTTTACTGTCAATTACTTTGCACCCGATTTTACCTGTAAGTGCCGTCTTACTCGTTGCTGGTGGAACGATAGCTCTAAATATTTTAGCCGTAGTGGTTGGAGCTGGATTGTTAACTGCAAAGGGCATTCATCCTCAGGATGTTCGCTGGTTGAGTTGGTTGAATGGCAAT
The DNA here is from genome assembly GCA_031387965.1 of Chamaesiphon sp. OTE_75_metabat_567. Classification (GTDB taxonomy): domain Bacteria; phylum Cyanobacteriota; class Cyanobacteriia; order Cyanobacteriales; family Chamaesiphonaceae; genus Chamaesiphon. The sequence continues at coordinate 2,456 of JANNDQ010000102.1, read as the reverse complement.
GCTAATCCTGTCAACACCACCACTTATGCAGCGTGCCCGCTCACCTGTAATATTGATTCTTAATTAGTAGTCGCGATTACCGACCGTAGGCTTCTGCTGTTGGCGTAAGCCTAGGCTTTGCGCTTATGCCAACGACTCATTTCTTATCTCATTTACCTATTTTCAGCTAAGCTCGGATCAGTACCGAGCTTTTTTGTGTTCTTTATTCCTCATCTACTAGCTTATGATTCGCGTCTGTTTTACCTTGGGAACTCGTCCCGAAGCGATTAAATTAGCCCCTGTGATTCGGACATTTCAATCATCGAGTAAATTTACCACCCAGGTAATCTTGACTGGACAACATCGGGAGATGGTAGCCCAGGTAATGGATATTTTTGGGCTAAAAGCCGATCGAGATTTGGACATCATGCAGCATCAGCAGACGTTAACAGATATTACCCAACGGAGCCTACAGGGATTAGAGCGATTATTTACAGAAATCCAACCTCAACTAGCGATCGTCCAAGGTGATACTACCACCGCATTTGCCGCTGCTCTAGCTGCATTCTATCAGCAAATCCCGATCGGGCATGTCGAAGCAGGGTTACGGACAGATAATTTGTACAATCCCTTCCCCGAAGAAGCCAACCGCCGACTTATCTCCCAAATCGCCCAATTACATTTTGCCCCCACTAGTCTAGCTGTCACCAATCTCCAGAAATCTGGCGTGACAGGCGAGATCCATCACACGGGAAATACCGTCATCGATGCCCTCCTAACTGTGGCAAACTCTCAACCTGCCTGTGATATCCCTGGCTTAGACTGGGCGAAACATCGGGTGATCCTTTCCACTGTCCACCGCCGCGAAAATTGGGGTGAACCATTACATCACATCGCTACAGCAATGCTCCAAATCCTGGAAAACTTTCCCGATACCGCTCTACTACTACCCCTCCATCGCAATCCCACAGTCCGCGAACCTCTGACTCAAATTTTGGGCAATCATCCCCGCGTCTTCCTCACCGAACCACTAGATTATCGCCAGCTCGTTGGTGCAATTCAACGGAGTTATCTGATCCTCTCTGATTCTGGAGGCATCCAAGAAGAAGCACCCAGCTTGGGTAAGCCAGTACTGGTACTGAGAGATACTACCGAACGTCCCGAAGCAGTCATGGGTGGAACGGCAAAATTAGTCGGCACAGATGCAGCGAGAATTACTGCCGCAGCGGGTGAGCTACTCAGCAATCCTCAGGCGTATCAAGCAATGGCAACAGCTATTAATCCATTCGGGGATGGTAGCGCATCGACTCAGATTCTCACTGCGGTAGAACAGTTTTTTGGAGTTTAAATTTACGATTTGGTGTAATCCAGGCTGAAAAATTAGCGGCTAAGTTACGGGAGCTGGGTGTAGATCCAGAAAGCCTCTAATTTAAAGCTGTTAGAAATGCTTTTCGACGATCGCAACTAGGTATTCTGTCCAGTATTTAGTCACTTCCATCGTTTGGGCTTCCACCATCACTCGAATTAAGGGTTCGGTACCAGAAGCCCGCACTAGTACCCGTCCAGTATCGCCCATCTCCGCTGTTGCTTCGGCGATACCAGCCTGGAGTGGCTGACATTTCTCCCAGTTTAGGCGGGATTCGCGATCATCCACCCGGACATTGTGCAAGATTTGGGGGTACGTCTGAAAGCTACTATCTACTAAGTCTGCTAGAGATTTACCTGACTGCTGGACGATCGCCGCTAAATGTAACGCAGTCAGAATACCATCGCCACTGACGCTATGCTGGGGAGAGAGAATATGTCCCGACTGTTCCCCTCCCAACATCGCTCCGCTCCTAACCATCTCTGCCTGGACGTACTGGTCGCCTACCGCCGTGCGGACTACTTTACCCCCCAAGGCTTGCCAAGCCCGCTCAAAGCCCAAATTTGCCATCACTGTGGTGATAATCTCATCTTTGGGGAGCAGCCCTTGCTTGCTGAGGTATTGACCCCAGAAATAGAGAATGTAGTCCCCATCCACCTTGCGTCCGCGATTGTCTACTGCTAAGACTCGATCGGCATCACCATCGAAAGCAAACCCCAGATCCGCCTGATGGAGCGCAACAGCCGCTTGTAAGGCTCCTAAATGAGTCGAACCACAATTGACATTAATGCGATCGCCATCCGCCTCCTCATGTAAGCACGTCACTTCAGCCCCTAACTTTTTAAAAACCGCTGGAGCTACCTGGACAGCGGCACCCGCAGCGAGATCTAACACAATCTTCATTCCCACCAAACTTGTCTCCGGTGGCAGCGATTCTTGCATTGCTTCCACATACTGAACGATTAATTCCGGTGTGAAATAGAGATGACCCCACTTTTCTGGTTCGACGATCGATCCAGATTGTCCTCTAATACCCGCTTCGATCGCCGCCTGCAAGTCCTTAGCTAACTTTGTGCCATTTACCCCAAAAAACTTAATGCCATTGTCCTCA
>JANNDQ010000093.1:0-4973 GCA_031387965.1 Chamaesiphon sp. OTE_75_metabat_567 | reverse complement strand
CTTTGAGATGTTTTTGTCCAGCGAGAATCCAGCTTACTTGCCACGTTTGAGCAATTTTACCCAGTTCTACCCAAGTTTCCTCAGTCAGGGCGACTAGATCGGGTCGTTTTGGTGCAGTTTTGGCAATCAGCAGATCGCGATAGCAGCCTGCAAGGTTTTGGAGGACAATCAGCGGCTCCTTCCCGCGTTCGAGGATACTACGAACGAGATCGAGTAAACTTTCGGGGTCGGATCTAGAGATCGCCTGTAAAATTTCGAGTAGATCTTGTTCGGGTACTGAACCGATCGCATCATAGACTCGATCGGGCGTAATCTCACCATCGAGCAAGCTCAACCTGTCAAGTAAACTCTCAGCATCTCGCAAACCACCCTGAGCAATTTGGGCAATCAGCTTGACAGATGCCGCCACAATTTCAATCTGTTCGTTCCCAGCAATATACGTCAGATGCTTTACCATCGCATCAACGGGAATGCGGCGGTAGTCAAATCGCTGACAGCGAGAAATGATCGTCGGTAATACCCGCTGTGGATCGGTAGTTGCTAAGATGAATACTACTCTGTCTGGTGGCTCCTCTAGCGTCTTCAGCAGCGAATTGAATGCTGACGTAGTAAGCATGTGACACTCGTCGATCGTGTAAACCTTATACCGACATTGCACTGGGGCATATTGAGCGCGTTCGATGATTTCGCGGATATTATCTACACCTGTATTACTAGCGGCATCAATCTCGATAATATCTAGAGCAGCACCGAGGGCGATCGCACTACAGACAGCGCACTTACCACAAGGTTGCGCCGTAGGTACCTGACTCGCAATACAATTAAGAGACTTAGCTAAAATTCGGGCGCTGGACGTTTTGCCAGTTCCCCTTGGGCCAGTAAACAGGTATGCTGGGGCAATCTTCTGGAGCCGGAGCGCATTGGTTAAGGTAGTAGCAATTGCCTCTTGCCCGACCAAATCGGCAAAAGTTTGCGGTCTATATTTATGATGTAGAGGTATGTACGCCATCTGCGGGATAAATAAAGAAAAAGTCGATCTAAAAGTAATGCCTCCCAATCGAGGCTATTTACCTAGTCATACCCTCTACGATACTCTAGATCGAATGTACCTAAATTGTGCATCAAGGAATCAGTAAATGTTAAAGAAAATCTGGCAATCATGCGTGAGGTGGTTTCGTAAATTGTTTAAGCAAAAAGCAGTTAGGTCAATTGTTCGCGGAGCGTCTCTGAAAGAGAATCGCGCCTCAACGATCGAGCTACCACCCCTCGATGATACTGATCGCGAATACCTATTCATGCAGTTGCTCGAAGGAGTAGCTCATGGTTGGCAACAACCACGGGCAGTCGGTTTTTTTAACAAAATTAGGCAACGAGTCCGCAAATCAGAATGGCTCGAATGGCTAGAGCGATTTGGAAATAATTTAGTTCAGGCACCTGTACCTAATTATGAACTAGCTAATCGGTTGGTGCAATTGGGTCAACTCGACTGTGGTGAAATCGGCGATCTCGCTGGGGAGTATGGTTCGCGGTTACTAAATCGTCAAGCCGAAGAATTTTCAGGGGGACTTTTACCCATTATGGAATTTGATACGTTCCATTCATTCGCAATTGGGGATGCTCAGTTTGATCTCGACGACGATCGACAGTTTGCCGAATTACCACTAGAACTGTTGATTGACAACGATCCAACCCCATCATTGCAACCTCGATCGTTTGCCCATCAACCAGAAGCCGCAGATGCTCCTGCCGAGACTCGCGAAATTACCCTCGAGGAATTCTCGGCAATGCTCCAAAAAGATCCTGATTTAGTTGCTGAATTAGCCGAACAATTTGGGATTCAAACCAGTGATCCGCAAGAGATCGTCAACATTGTCATCGCTCAAATGCAGCAGCAGGTGCAAATTAGCGGCGATCTCAGCCAACCTACTGAAGCTTCAACTCCTCCATCCTTGCCCACAGCAGACTCCAGCTCGAATGACTCTCTTGAGATCAACGATCTAGCTCCCCAAGCTCTCACTCCCAACTCCCAACAAACACCGCCACCGCCACCACCATTACCAAAACTGGAGTACAAACAAGAAGATCCGTGGAGTCAAGCCCTTAATGAGGGTATCCAACCAGAGACAGCAAATACACCCGATCGAGGAGTATAATTGGCAATGAGCAAGATTACCAACTTGTACACAGACGGGGCTTGTTCCGGTAATCCTGGTCCCGGTGGCTGGGGTGCAGTGGCTTACTTCGATGATCGCACTTGCCATGAATTGGGCGGACGCGATGGTGCAACCACCAACAATCGGATGGAGATGCAAGCAGCAATCTCTGCCCTGGAATTTTTTGCCAGTACTCGCCAAACTCACCAATGCGTTCTCTATACCGATAGTGAATATCTAATCAAAGGGATTACTCAGTGGGTTAAAGGCTGGAAGAAAAAAGGCTGGAAAACCGCTGCTGGCAAACCTGTCCTCAATCAAGACTTGTGGGAAATCCTCGACAGACTCGATCGTCAAGTCCAAGCCCAAACCAAAGTCTCCGTCTCCTGGCAACATGTCCGGGGGCATTCTGGTAACGTCGGTAACGAACGCTGTGATACGATCGCCAGAGGATTCTCTAGTGGTCAGCCGCCACAGCTACACCAACGTGCTACAGTAGCAGAATCAGCGCCGTCTCCAGCTGCACAGTCCCTTCCAGATCGTTCGGCACCTATTCCCTCCATTCCTGATTCGCAGATTGCCCCCATGTCAGAAGAACAAATTATCCATCCCGAAAGCACCGAACATATTCCCCGCGAAGTTCGAGTTGCCCATCTCCATCACCTGATCGATACGCTCCGCATCACTGATGAAATTGCTAAAAGTGGTTATCTGATCGCTAGTTCTGAACTGGCAGATCTGATGGATATCAATGCTAGTGCTGTGACTAGTCGGGGCGATCGTTGGGCATGGCGCAACTGGATTGTTTCGAGAGTCCGCCGTGAAGGTAATCAAATCCTTTGGCAATTAGAACGAGTAGACGGAGATTAAGTTAGCTTAATTACACTAGACTTCCTGCGAAAGTCAGGCTTTAGACTTTAGGCTTTAGGGGGAGCTTTAGCGGAGTCGTTCCGGCGAGGTGCCCTCGCCATGGAAACGACCCAAGCGGACGAAAACGATACTAGCAACGAGCAAATTTTTACTTTCGCACGAGGTCTACTAAACCTCTTAATTAATAATACCCGATCGCAAAGCCCTCACCGCCGCCTCCGTCCGATCGTCAGCACACAGTTTCGCCAAGATATTGCGGACATGAGTCTTCACCGTCCCCACCGTAATAAACAACCGCTCAGCAATAATCGTATTCGTACACCCCGCCACCATCAGCTCCAACACCTCCCGTTCCCGCTCAGTCACCGGATCTGAAATCAGCACCTGCTCATACTCAGGCTCCACAGATCGAATCTCGATCGTCTGCTTACTCGTTGGTGGCTCCACCATGCTCTGCCTCATCTGCCTCAGTACAATACTCGCGATCGTCGGATCGATCCACGCATTACCCCCATGAGTCAGCCGAATCGCCTCGATCAACTGTTCGATGCCGACATCTTTCATACAATAGGAATCAGCTCCAGCAGCAAAGGACGCTAATACAGTTTCTTCATTCCCCTGCATCGTTAGCATCATCACCTTAGTTTTTGACTCTGGATGTTTTTGCTGAAATTTTCTAAACTGCTGAGTTAACTCAATCCCGTCAATCCCCGGCAGTCCAATATCTACCAAGGCTACATCTACCTGAGTTGTTTGCAATAATGTCAATCCTTGGGGGCCATTAGTGGCTTCTCCTGCCACTTTGATTCCTTCCTGAATCTGTAATACAGTTCGCAGGCCGATCCGCACAACATCGTGATCTTCAATTAAGGCAACGCGGATATCACTCATAGTAGACAAGCTCAATTGATGAAGTAACTGAAAGATAGTTTATAGTCTACTCTAGACATTGTGGCAGTACTTGTAAATAGACTAATTTCGATCACATTTTTAATAAATACAATTCGGCAACATACCTGAAATTCGCTATAGTTAAAGAATCAACGATCTTGGCAACATCGCCAAATTTAGGATCGAAAACTTTATGCTAAATATTTTACTAGTCGAAGATGACGAAGTAGATGTGATGACTGTCAAAAGAGCTTTTAAGAAGGGTAATATCACCAGCTCTTTATATATTGCTGGCAATGGCATCGAGGCACTCGCAATGTTGCGGGGGACACCAGAACAGCCCTCACCAATTCCGCCTGAGCGGCGGATTATTTTGCTGGATTTAAATATGCCCAAGATGAATGGGTTGGAATTTCTGCATGAATTGCGGGCAGATGCGACAATTAAATCTATTCCAGTCGTCGTACTCACCACTTCTAATGAAGAACGCGATCGAGTTGAAGCTTACGATCATAATGTTGCTGGATACATGCTCAAGCCAGTAACTTTTAGCGTCTTTATTGAACTGATGGTGACTCTAAATAAGTATTGGACTCTGTGTGAAATGGCATGACTGAGCCGAATCTAAATTCTTCACTAGCAGCCGATCTTCTGACACTAATGACACAGATCTACCAGGGTTAGGGATGATGGAAGAATCACTGAGGATTTTGATTGTTGATGACGATCAAATCGATCGCACTGCCGTCAAGCGTGCTCTAATTAAATCAGGGATATCGATCGTGATTACTGAAGCCGCTACTTGTGCTGAAGCAATCGATCTGCTCAGAAATAATCCTTTTAATTGTACATTTTTAGATTACGGACTGCCCGATCGTAATGGTTTGGCGCTAGTCGAAGCCGCCCGCGAACTAGATATTCAACACCCCCTTGTCGTACTAACTGGACAAGGCGACGAACGAATTGCTGTCGAATTGATGAAAGCCGGTGCCACCGATTACCTGCCCAAATCGCAGATTTCGCCCACCAACCTTGCCCAAATCCTCCGCAACGCGATTC
>JANNDQ010000078.1:0-2180 GCA_031387965.1 Chamaesiphon sp. OTE_75_metabat_567 | reverse complement strand
CGTCAGGATCAACGACTCGAAATTGCCGAGGCGACCAAAATTCTGCTGGGAGTGGAAGTATTAAATCGATCGATCAAGCATTTAGCCGAAGCGAAAAAAACCCTCGAAACCGAACTTAGTCAGATCGGCGATACAACTACCAAGGATCTGCTCAAAAATCAGCAGCAGTACCAACAAGAGATCGATCGGATTCAACAGCGTCAAGCTGAGATCGTCACAGAAATTGCTAGTTTTAAGCAGATCGAACGCGAGATTAATCTGTATTTACTCGAACTTACTGCGGCAAAAGCCACTCAATTACAACGTCAAGAATTAGAACGTACCAAAGCCACACATCAAACTCAACTCCGTCAAGCCCAGACTGGGATTAAACAATTAATTTCGACTCAAGCACATACTGTCTTGCTGACTGATTTGACCCAAAATTTCCAGCAAATAGTTACCGAATTACGTGATCGCGGTGAATTAAATCAAGGCATATCACGGGAATTTCTCAGCCAACTTCTCCACCATCAAAATTGCCTCTGTGGTTCACCTTTACAGCCAAATACGATTGCCCACGATCGAGTACAAACGTGGCTGTCCCGTGCCAGTATTGCCGCAATTGAGGAGACAACCATGCGACTGATTACTCAGGTCGAAGATCTCGAAACTAGAGGTACACAATTTTGGCAGATGATCGATCTCCAGCAGCAAATTGTCACCACAGCCAGAGCAAATATTAGTCAGCTAGAACTAGATATCGATCGACTCGAACTCCAGCTTCGTCAAGACACCAATACTGAAATCAGTAGTCTCCAAAAACGTCTCGACGATCTTGAAATTAAAGTTCGCGATCTCACCCTCACTCAAGGACAGAATAAACAGCAAATCGTCCATCTTGAAGGACAGATCCAATCATTAGCAAAACAGATTGCCAAGCAACAAGTCAACCAAGATCGTCAAATTTTAGCGCACCGTCGCCTTCAGGCTGCACAGGATGCGATCGCGCAATTATCGATGATGCGTCATCAACAAGAACAGCAATTTAGACTAGAACTAGAACAGCGAGTTCAGCAAATTTTTCAAACGATTTCCGTTACTCCATACTTACCGAAAATCACCGAAAAGTATGAGCTAATCTTAGTCGAGAATACTCGCGGCATTGAAACTACAGTTGCGGCATCAACTGGTGAAAATCAGATGCTCAGTCTCTCATTTATTGGGGGGATTATTAATCAAGTCCAGGAATGGAGCGAACAAAAATTGCTAATCGCACCAGAGAGTAATACCTTCCCCATCGTCATGGACTCTCCATTTGGGAGTCTCGATCGAATCTCTCGTCGTCAGATTGCCCAGATTTTACCGCAATTAGCCAATCAGCTCGTTGTCCTCGTCACCAAAACTCAATGGCGGGATGAAGTTGAAACTGAAATGCAGTCAAAGATTGGTAAACAATATCTGCTAACTTACTATACTTCTCGATCGGACTGCCCTGAAGATTATCTAGAGATTAATCATCAGCGTTATCCATTAATTAGGCGCAGCTCTAATGATTTTGACTATACTGAAATTGTGGAAATTGGCGAAAAGTGCGGTCTTGGGGTTTCCCCCGCTTGGGTTCGTTCCATGGTCGGGAAACCCGACCGGACGAACTCCGCAAGTGGAGCACCTTTTCAAGAGGGTGAATAGTGAGTAGTGAATTAGAGGGTGAACGACAAAAAATACTAGATTTATTAGCCAACTATGATGATTTAGGGTTGGATGTGAATATTCACATTTTTGATAATCTGACATCGACGAATGATAAATTAGCTCAATTAATAGCCGAAGAAAATGCACCTCCAGGTACAGTCGTAATTGCCAAAACTCAAACGGCGGGACGTGGACAACGCGGGAATAAATGGAATTCAGCTAAGGGTGGGTTATATTTATCACTAGCTATATCCCCAGATTTACTGGCAGCAAATGTTCATCAATTAACGATCGGTATTGTGTGGGGGATCGCCGATCAATTGAGACAGCAAGGGATTCCCGTCTTGATTAAATGGCCGAATGATTTGATGCTTGAAAAGCGAAAATTAGGTGGAATCTTAACTCAAACCCGAATCACTCAAGGTAGAATTGAACACGCGATCGTGGGCGTAGGGATTAATTATGCCAATCCAGTTGAAAGTCCGGCAATAAATTTAGCTCCTAGC
>JANNDQ010000425.1:0-3077 GCA_031387965.1 Chamaesiphon sp. OTE_75_metabat_567 | reverse complement strand
TGGGCGGGGTGGCGAGTCTGGTTTCTTTTGCTTACACTCAGACTGTGGAATTTGGGCGGGAAGCTTTTCAGGGTAAGGTTAGTTATTTATCATGGTTGGGGAAAATTCCCCGCTGTTTGACTCCGGTAATTGGTGGGGCGACCGTCGGAATCGTAGCACTGAAGTTCCCTCAAGTAACTGGAATTGGCTACGAAACGATCGAGGCAATGTTGCAGGATGTCCAGTTCTCGGTAGTCTTGCTGATTTCGATTCTGGCGGTCAAGATGCTGATGACAGCAGTCAGTTTGGGGAGTGGGTTAGTTGGTGGTTTATTTGCCCCTTCGATGTTTCTGGGTGCCACGATGGGGTCAGTTTATGGAAAATTATTGGTATTACTATTTCCCAGCCTGATTGGCGCGATCGCGGCTCCTCCAGCCTATGCAATGGTCGGCATGGCTGCGGTACTAGCCAGCAGTGCTATAGCGCCGCTGACGGCGATTCTATTGATGTTTGAGCTGACTCGTGACTATCGGATCGTTCTGCCCGTAATGGCGTGTGTAGGCTTGAGTATTTGGGCGATCGAACGGATGAACCCCAAATCAAAGTCACCAGATAAGTTAGATAAATTAGCTCTGAGCGTGCAACCAGATCGGGATCTGGTGATGCTCCAAAATTTACATGTCCGCGACGCGATGGATACTGACTATCTCCAACTGGCTGCTGATTTAGATATTCTCGCCGCTGCCCTAAAATTGACTCAAAGTAATTGCCATAGTGCGCTGGTAATTGATGATCGACAAGAATTACTCGGAATTATCACTCTCCACGATCTGAGTCGGGCGATTCATCAAGCGGAGACATCGCTGCAACCCCATCAGTTATTAGGAAAAGATCTGGGCAGCATTTGCACCAAGCATTTATTCTACGCTGATATCGACGAACCAATTACCGAGGCAATCGATCGAATGAGCGTTAGAGGTTTGCATCAATTACCTGTAATTGATAAATCTCGCCCCGATTTAGTGATCGGTATCCTTCAGCAGGAGCGAATTTCTCTCGCCTGTAGTGTGGCAGCTACCCGCAAAGCACTGAATAGATATGCCATTTTGCCAGCCCCAGTTCCAGTTATCGACCTCCAAAAACATCTGGAAGGATAAGCAATAAATAGCCCCAACTTCTTCAATCTGTAGCTACTACTCCCTTTACCCAATTACAGTGATTCAAATAGCGCTGTAAAACCAGGGATTTTTAGACACTCCTCTGTAAATTCTTCAGCATCACTGACATGTTCGAGCTGGTATTCCATAATTCGGCGCTCGTCACCGTGCATTTTTTTAGATGAGAGCAACGTAGCTGGATATGTTGCTACTAGATCTTTGAAGGCTGTGCCGCTGACACGCCAGTCGTCAGCCGAGCAGTTGATGGTGATTCGCCACATAGTTAATTAGATATTGGGGATTAGGTGAATATTTGGACGATCACTTTATAGAACACATTTGAGATCTTTCTAGATCTTGGTTGAGAAGGGTGGGTGCTTGGTGCAACGCAAGCTGAGGAAACCTCAGCGCGTAGGGCAAAGCCCCGCCAAAGGCGTATGCATCCGCTTTTGTTTAAGATTGAACAGTAGCATCGACATTAGATTGCATGAACCCACCCCTACAGATCCATGAATGAATCAATGACGTATTTTTCCAGCCAACCGTAGGGGCGGGTTTATGCTAGAAATCCTCGTCTAACACCATCATCTTTCAGCAAAACCCGCCCTCCCTAGAAGATCTCAAATGGATTCTAGCGATCTGCTAGTATTTAATGCGTGGATCGATCCAAGCGTTGATCAGATCGATCAGAATACTGGCGATGACGACGATCGCCGCAAAGAATACCATGATTCCCTGTACTGTCGGATAGTCACGGTTAGAAATAGCCTCGTACAGTTGACTTGCTAATCCTGGCCAAGAAAATGTTACTTCTGTCAACACAGCACCGCCAAGCAGGGAAGCCGTAGTTAAACCCAGCACGGTAATCACCGGAATCATGGCGTTCTTGAGGGCATGAGAGATCAGAATCTTATTTTCGGGGATACCTCTAGCTCTAGCTGCTTCGACATATTCAGCTTTCATACTCTGCTTGAGATTCACTCTGACAATCCGTTCAAAAATCCCGCTCAGTAATAAGCCTAGCGTCAAACAGGGTAAAGCTAGATGATGGAGCGAGACAAAGAAACTAGCTAGATCAAAGTGTAACAAACTATCGATCGTATATAGTCCCGTAATTTTGGCTGGTGGAGTTAAATTTGCTGGAAATCTCCCGCCGAGGGGGAAAATGCGTAATTGGACTGCAAATACCAATTGCAAGATCATCCCTACCCAAAAAATCGGCAAGGAATAACTAACTATCCCAAACAATCTCCCGCTAGCTTCGGAAACTGTCCCTGGACGAGAAGCCGAAATTGTCCCAACCGTAACTCCTACAATAAAAGCAATCAGCATACTCCCGATCGCCAATTCCAGAGTAGCCGGAAAGTTTTCTTGAATGACGGTGACAACTGCCTTACCAGAACTAGTAATTGACTTCCCAAAATCACCCTGGAGAATATTAAATAAGTAACTAAAATATTGAACGTAAACGGGCCGATTTAACCCTAATTGTTCTCTGAGTTCTGCCTTAACTTCGTCTGATGCTCGGTTCCCTAAAAAAGCATCCGCCGGATCTCCTGGCGTAGCTTTGAGCAGGAAAAATACCAGCGTAACGATCGTCCACAACATCAAAGGAGCTAGGAGCAATCGCGCAGCCAGATAGTATTGGAGGGTTTTCGATCGAGACATACTTATTTCTTCATCCCTGAATACAAAAGATTCTGAAGCGGATCGATTTTGATGCCGCTCATGCCTTTTTTGGCAAACACAAAATCTTTAGTTTGCCAGAGCGGAATTAGCGGGACATCTTGTTGGATTAGATTTTGAATGTCGGCGTAGATTTGTTTGCGTTTGGTTGGATCTGTTTCTTTGCCTTGAGCGACGATTAGTTGGTTCATCCGATCGCTATAATAAAACGATCCTTGGGATTGACTACTGCCATCTTCACATCCCTTAGCAACC
>JANNDQ010000028.1:0-2231 GCA_031387965.1 Chamaesiphon sp. OTE_75_metabat_567 | reverse complement strand
CGAGGGTTTCCATCAGATCCAAGAGGGAGACTTGCCGGAGTTGGGCGAGATGAGCCAGGGCTTCGAGACGTTGGGCACCGATTTGTTCGATTTGAGTGCTGAGTTGGATCAGGCGATCGTGTTCGGAGTCAGTAAGGGTTTCCGCATCTCGTTTTTGAAGCAGGATTTGGTACTGAGCAAGGAGATCTGCGGGAATGCCCTGATTGATTCTCAGCAGGAGTTGGGCTTCATCTTCTGGAAGCACTGGAGTTTTGCGGCGGGCACGCAGGTACACCACTTGTTGGAGCAGTAAATCCAGTTCAGTTGCATCAAGTCGATCTGCTGCCTTAATAAGTTCGTCGAGGCTCATGGATAGCTAAGACTGATAAGGTTATTAGCTTGATTGTATCCTAACAATCGGTCTGAAATTATCGATAATTAGGTGGCAACCTGAGATCGATCGTTGGCAACATATCCTCGAACTAGAAATTGCCGAACAACAGAAAACATCTCAAGGCGAACTCCTCAACCCCTTCCAATTTGGCAATCCCCTTCGCCCAGATCGCGCCGCTATCTTCAAAGGTCGCCAAGATTTTGCCGTTGGCGTAGCCTACCGGAGGTAATCGATTGGTGCGGTTGATACTCGTTCGCGCAAGCGCGCCGCTAGGCGGTCGAAATCGTCCCTCACTGGTTCTACATGGCCCCCGTCGGGCTGGTAAAACCTCATTCCTGCTCAATCTTCCTCGGTTGCTGCCCAGCGATCTGGTGCCGATCCGAATATGCAACAAGGCAGTATGACCGCCAGCGAAGGCGATTTTTGCTATGGACTCGTGCGGGCGATTACCTCCGGTAGGCTACGCCAACGATCGCGATACCCGCTCTCAAGGACTCCAACTTCCCCCCATACCTAGCCGCCAAGCTTTCGCCACCCAACCCAACCCCACCCGCGACGAATTTTTAAAAATAGGCAGTGCGATTAAAGATTGGCGGATTAGCGATGATGCTAGCGATCGACACAAAATAGAAGAATATATCGCTCTATCGAAGAGATCCGACAATGAACGACCAAAGATCGACATTTCAAACTGCGATTCTCTTTCAGAGCATCTGAGCCGACATAAATGTCGTCTAAAGGGTGAAAGAAACTTTGTTTGGGTACGCCCTAATTTCAGTCTTCAACCCAATTTACAGATCCTTGCTCTGAGCCAATTTCAGCTAAGTTCCTTAGAAGAGGCTACGCCAACGCCGTTGTTGAAGCTTTGCCAGTCGAAGAACAAACTATGCTGGTGGAGATGATCGATAATCGACTCAAGGAACAGCGACGAGCTGAATTAATCGCCGAAGTTAAAATCGCCGAGCAAGAACACGCTGCCGGAAACTTTAAACGAGGCTCTGCTGCTGACTTTATGGCAGATCTAGATCTGTTATGAATCTAGTTTGGAGTCCAGCATTTAGTCGTGCTGTCAAAAGATTATTGCGGCAGTCGCCCCAAATGGCTAAACCAATCGCCAAGACATTAGAGCAATTATCGATAAATGCATATCATCCCACTCTCAAAACTCACAAACTTAAAGGCGATCTCGATGGTACTTGGTCGTGTTCCATTGACTATAGCAATCGGATCTTATTCAAGTTTATACCGATTCTAGAAGACGATGGCGAAGAAATATTCTTGTTGACTCTTGGTACTCATGATGATGTCTATTAGTTCCTAGACGTATCTCACAGGCTGGATACCGATGGTTTCCATCAGATCTAGGAGCGAGACTTGACGGAGTTGGGCGAGATGAGCGAGAGCTTCGAGACGTTGGGCACCGATTTGTTCGATTTGAGTGCTGAATTGGATGAGGCGATCGTGTTCGCAGTCGGTAAGAGTTGCCGCATCTCGCTTTTGAAGCAGCACTTGGTACTGAGCAAGAAGATCGGCAGGAATGCCCTGATTGATTTTCAGCAGGAGTTGGGCTTCATCTTCTGGAAGCACTGGCGTTTTGCGGCGGGCACGCAGGTACACCACTTGTTGAAGCAGTAAATCCAGTTCGGTTGTATCAAGTCGAGCTGCTGCCTTAATAAGTTCGTCAAGGCTCATGGATAGCTGGGACTGATAAGGTTCTTAGTTTGATTATATCATAACGATTCGCTCTAAAAGTTTCGCTCGAACTGATTGTACTGGAGATCGTTCGTGTAGCCTATCGAAGGCGATCGCTAATATTGTCAAAAATCGTTGCTAGTTTTCTATCCTAAAGAGTTGTGTG
>JANNDQ010000008.1:0-6592 GCA_031387965.1 Chamaesiphon sp. OTE_75_metabat_567 | reverse complement strand
CAATGTCGAGACTTGTGATGTCTATGATGTTGAGGTCGATCACACGCACCTATTCGTTACCAGCGGCGGGATTATTACCCACAATTGCGTCGGCGTACCCACTGTTGGCGGCGAGGTTTATTTTGACCCTGCCTACTCTGGAAATCCACTGGTAAATGCGATGGCATTGGGCTTGATGGAAACCTCCACCATCGTTAAATCCGGTGCATCAGGGATTGGCAATCCCGTCCTCTACGTCGGTTCAACCACCGGACGAGATGGCATGGGTGGAGCCAGTTTCGCGAGTGCTGAATTGACCGCCGAATCGATCGATAATCGCCCCGCTGTCCAAGTTGGCGATCCCTTTCTGGAGAAATCCCTAATTGAAGCCTGTCTCGAAGCCTTCAAAACAGGCGCAGTCGTCGCCGCCCAAGACATGGGAGCCGCTGGTATCACTTGTTCCTGCGCGGAAATGTCGGCCAAAGGTGGTGTCGGCGTAGAATTTGACCTCGATCTCGTCCCCGCCCGTGAACCTGGGATGGTGCCTTATGAGTACCTGCTCTCGGAATCCCAAGAGCGGATGCTATTCGTCGCCCATAAAGGACGCGAACAGGAACTAATCGACATCTTCGAGCGATGGGGACTCCACGCCGTCGTCGCTGGGAAAGTAATCGAGGAGCCAATCGTGCGAATTCTGTGGCAAGGATCGATCGCCGCCGAAGTCCCTGCCACTGCCCTGGCTGATAATACCCCGATTTACAAGCGGGAAGTGATGCAGGAGCCACCTGTGTATGCCCAAACAGCCTGGGCATGGACAGAGGATCGATTACCCCCAGCCACCGCCCAAGGCATCGAAATTCACGGCAAATCCCACAGTTGGAACGACGTGCTGTTGACATTGCTGGATACACCTTCGATCGCCTCCAAACGCTGGGTTTACCGTCAATACGACCACCAAGTCCAAAACAATACCGTCATGCTCCCAGGTGGTGGCGATGCCGCAGTCATCCGCATTCGCCCCTTAGAGCCGATCCAAGGTCGCCAATCGGCAATTAATAACCCCAACCTCGGCGTAGCCGCCACCGTAGACTGCAACCCCCGTTACGTCTACCTCAACCCCTACGAAGGCGCGAAAATGGTCGTCGCCGAAGCCGCCCGCAACCTCAGTTGTGTCGGAGCCGAACCCGTGGCGGTGACGGACAATCTCAACTTCGGCAGCCCCGAAAAACCAATCGGCTATTGGCAACTCGCCAATGCCTGCAAGGGTTTATCCGAAGCGTGTAGCGCGTTTGATACCCCCGTTACAGGCGGAAATGTCTCCCTCTATAACGAAACCTTCGATCCGTCTGGTAATCCCGTCCCAATTTACCCCACCCCAGTTGTCGGGATGATCGGCATCGTCGATGATATTACCAAAATCTGTGGTCAAGGTTGGCAGAATACAGGCGATCGAATTTACCTCATGGGCATTCCCACATCATCCACGCTCACTGAGCGGCTTGCACTGAGCGTAGCCGAAGTGAGTCGAAGTGAAAACCCGCAAGTTACTTTAGGCGCATCAGAATATTTAGCGGTGCTGCACCAAACGATCGCTGGACAGCCCCCAGCCGTGAATTTCGATCTCGAACTCAAAGTTCAAGCTGCCTGTCGTCACGGAATTCGCCAAGGCTGGATTAAATCCGCTCATGATTCCAGTGAAGGCGGTTTAGCCGTTGCTCTGGCTGAATGTTGTATCTCTGGCAATAAAGGAGCCTCGATCGATCTTGGTTCAATTGATAGTCGTTGGGATACGGTGTTATTTGGTGAAGGTGGCGCGAGAATTATCGTCTCGATCAATCCTAATCATCAAGCTGAATTTGAGGCTTATTTAAACGCACATGTCACCGATGCTTGGCAATATTCAGGTAATGTTGGTACTGCTGATGACCATTTTCAAGTAACTGCTGAAACTGGATTAATCGATCTAGATATCGCCGCAATTACTGAGACTTGGGCAACTGCGATCGAGCGTCGTTTAGATGTGTAGTTTCCTAAGTTGATGTAGATATCTTTGCATATACCCCACTTTGGAAGTCAGAAATATGCAAAGATCAAGTATATTATCCCTAATGATCAAGGAACAAAATGTCAAAATCACAGAACACGCCTTCTCCAGTCATAGAGATTACTAATGAGCAGAAAGAAATAGCAGAGGAAGAAATTCGAGAGAAGCAAAAGATAGTTGACTATGATACAAAAGAGTATCCAGTAGAAGTCCTTGTCCAAAAATACAAAGAAGGATTAAAAGATGACATAAATGAAATATATGTACCAGATTATCAACGAAATATGATATGGACAGACAATCATCAGTCAAAGTTTATAGAATCTATCTTTCTTGGATTACCGATTCCATATATTTTTGTCGCCGATCTGCGGCCAGAAGATGAGGAAGAAGAAGATTTAGCTCGACTAGAAATCGTTGATGGAACTCAAAGAATTCGGACTTTATATAGATTTTTGGAAAATGAACTAAAACTGTGCGGACTAAAAAAACTAGAAGCCCTAAATAACTTTAATTTTAACGATTTACCACTTTCACGGCAAAGACGCTTTAATCGCGCTACTATTCGTATGATTGTGCTCACAGACAAAGCTGATGAAGAAGTACGCAGAGATTTATTTGAACGAATTAATACAGGTAGTATTGCCCTAAATGATATGGAGAAACGGAGAGGCATATCTCCTGGTCCTTTTGTAAGTTTACTTGAAGAACTTGCTAAAGAACCGAAATTTGCAACACTATGCCCTCTTTCTAAAGTATCACGCGATAGCCGTGAGCCTGAAGAATTTGTATTGCGGTTCTTTGCATATTTGGATAATTATACAAATTTTGGGAGCCGAGTCAACACTTTTTTAAATGAATATCTAGAATCACAGAACAATGCTGAAATAGATCTAGAGGGCTTTCGATTTAGATTTCATAGTATGTTAGATTTTGTTGAGAAGTATTTTCCCAATGGATTTTCCAAAGCGAAAGGTCATGTCAGAACACCAAGAATTCGTTTTGAGGCAATTGCTGTAGGTGTGGCACTTGCATTGCAAAAAAGCAATAATGTGGAACCGAAATCTATAGACTGGCTTGAATCAGAAGAATTCAAAGAATATACAACTTCTGACGCAAGTAATTCTAGACCTAAAGTGATTCGACGAATTGAGTACGTCCGAGATAGACTTTTGAATTAGCCATGCAAACAGTTTTATCAGACTTCAATACCCGCGTTCAAGAAATAGATAAATATTTTTTATTCCTAGAAAATTTAGTTAATGAAACAATAAAACTGGCTATCGTAGAAGATAACACAACTCAAAAGATTCGAGGCATCGATCCAGAGCTAGTTAAAACTCTAAAAGCGAATGGTTTTCTATTACTGTACAATCTTATTGAATCAAGTATGACAAATGCAATCGAAGCTATTTTTGACGAATTAAAAGAGAATGAAATTTCGTTTAATTCTGTCAGAACTGAAATCAAAAAGACCGTTGTTCAGAATTTTAAAAATCGTTCTCCTGATAATATCCACAAGGAAATAGCTGATATATCTATCGATATTATCACAGCCGGATTTAAAAGGAAAGAATTATTTTCAGGCAATATTGATCAGAAGGAAATTACAAGAACTGCTAGAAAATATGGTTTTTCTGATAGAACTGATTATTCAAAGACAAAACATGGTAAGAGTTTGTATAGTATCATGGAAATCCGTAATAATTTAGCTCATGGTGATAAATCTTTTTCTGAAGTTGGAAAAAATACAAGTATTGAAGACCTTCTCAAGATCAAGGAAGAAGTAATAGAGTATATTGGTCAAATATTGAATAATATTAGCAACTACTTAACAGAACAAGAATATTTAGCTATTAGAACAAATTCGCTAGAGAATTCTCTTGACATGTCCGAGGATACTTTGAGCGATAATCTCGCCTAATTTAACAGGAACAGCATTACCAACTAGTCTGCCGATATGAGTGAGAATAACAACTTCATCAGGAGCTACAAACTCATAGCTTGGTGGAAAAGTTTGTAATAAGGCTGCTTCCCTGAGGGATATAGCTCGATCTTGCTCAGGATGTCCAAACCTCCCGTTGCCAAAGCCAAAACACTGTGTAGTAATAGTGGGGCTAGGTCGATCCCATTCCATTCTTCCATACACGGCTGGATAAGTCTCACCACTCTTTTTTGTATGACATTTAGCTACTAAGTCTTGAGACCAATCACGCCAGGTCCCACCAGGTTTAGAAGCACGAATACGACGAAGATTTAAGTCCGATAACTTGCTACATTGATGAAGTCGATCGATTACCGATGTTTGACCAGCAACAAGAGAATCTAGATATTCAATTGTCCCACGAACTGTTTCGTATCTCTTTCCATCGTGTGTTGGTGGGACTAACTCAATTTTCCCAAATTTTGAAGCAAGCAAAACTAATCTCTTGCGAGATTGAGGAATGCCATAATCTAGACAATTTATCTCGTAAGATTCAACTGAATAGTTCAAATCCTTTAAACGTTGAACAAATTCTGTGAAAACGGAATGATGCTTTAACTGAAGCACATTTTCCATCGAAACAATTTCCGGTTGACACTCTTGTACTAACCGAACAAAATCTTGTAATAATTTCCACTTTGATTCCCTATCACTGTAACGTCTTGCATAGTTTGAAAAAGGCTGACAAGGCGCACAACCAACTAGAACTCTAATCGTACTTTCTCCGAAATTCTGTTCTAAGTCAGACTTACTAACATGACTTACATCCTTTAATATAAATTTAGCCTTGTTATTATGTTCATATGGAAATTTGCAGGCTGGATCTATATCATATCCAGCGTTAACTGGAAGACCTGCTTGCTCGAATCCGTAGGTCAGACCTCCAGCACCACAAAATAAATCGACTGTAGAGATACTTCCAGCCATTGACTCTTTGTTGTTGGTATACTTAAATCAGTAAGCCATTATAGCCCATATTGATTTATTAATCTACTTCTAGCGATCGACCAGAGCTTACAACCGCAAGATAAATGTTCTAAAATTGAAGTAGTTACATTAATTAATGTTGGTAATGGTTTCGCTTAATCTATTTTTTTAATCTTTAAAAAACATGACTGAAATTAATGAATCTTCAGATCGATTAGAGCGACTGATGGAACAGCAAATAACTAATACTGCCGATCTCACTCAACAGATTAAAGAAATTAGTGTTCAAATCAAGGCACAAGCAACATTTCACGACAGGTTCGAGCAAGAATTATCTACTACTAGAAAGCTAATTGAATCTAATGCTAAATCTATTGCAGCAAATAGCACCAGTATTGACAGCGAACGTAAGGCAATTAGAGAATTGCGTCGGACTATTCGCGAGTCGAGACTAGATAATCTCGATCGCCATAGAGATCATCAAGAGCGGACTAACGCACTTTATGATAGTCTCGATGATTTACAGGATGACATTAAAGAAATTGGCAAGAAGATTGATAGAAAAAATCTCTCAGAAGATTGATATACATCTACCATAAAAGAACTTAAAGTTTATGAATCAGATCCCTGAAATGGATGATGATTTGCAGCCAGAATACGACTTTGCTCAACTTACTGTTGTCGATCGTGGCGAGGGACGAAAACGATCGAATATCACTCCACCAGAATGGAACAAGATAGCAGCTAATAATCCAAGCTTTGCTTTTCTTCATGATTCAGAAGAAGATATTTATACTCTCGAAGATGGTGTAGCTGTGAGTTATGAAGAGTAAAAAACTTCTGCTGATAGGCGGCGCATCACATGTCGGAAAATCAACACTAGCAGAATCTTTAGCAGCTCATCTTAACTGGCATTACTATTCTACAGACAAATTAGCTCGTCATCCTGGTCGCCCGTGGCAAGCAAAATTATCAGATATTCCTAAACATGTCGTCGAACATTATCAACTACTATCCGCAGATGAACTAATCAAAGATGTTCTAGATCACTATCGCGAAAACGTGTGGCGATCGATCGAAGATATTGTCACTTCTCATGCAACCGATATCTCATTTGAAAACATGATAATCGAAGGTTCGGCTTTATTACCTGACTTGGTAATTAATCTAGATATTGATAATATTCTTGCTAGCATCTGGCTCACGGCTAGCAATAAGTTTCTCAGGGAGAGAATCTATCTTGTCAGTCAATATGAAACCAAATCCCCATTTGAACAAATGTTGATCGATAAGTTTTGGGAACGTAACTGCTTATTGAACGATCGCATTATTGCTGCTGTCAATCGATTTGGATTAGTAAGCTTGAATATAGAAGAGATATCTAGCCTAAATGAACAGATGAACCGATGTCTGTCAAAGTTTTTCAACTAAAAGTGAGATTTTAATGGTGAGAGGAATATAAATATTGGGGAAAAGCTGAATGGTTGGATTTTTTCTTTGATATAATGGGGTCAACCGGATTGAATTGAGGATACCCGATCGTGACAAATGAAGTTAGAAGCCAGTCGCCGCACCATGTTGTTATTGTTGGAGGGGGTTTTGGCGGACTTCATGCAGCTCAATCTTTGGGCAATGCCGATGTCCAGGTGACATTGATC
>JANNDQ010000776.1:0-4530 GCA_031387965.1 Chamaesiphon sp. OTE_75_metabat_567 | reverse complement strand
TCCGACTTGCAGACCCATTTGGCGGAGCGTTTCGATTTCCTCTTCTTGCCACTTGCGGACACCAGAGTTTTGATAAGCGGCGATCAGTCCCCACAGCTTCCGATTAGCACCAAAGATCGGTGCCAGCATATAAGCTCTGGCTTCAAACTGTTCGAGCAGTTGAACGTGACAAGTTTGGTGTCCTTGGGTATAGATATCGTTTACTGCAAAGCATTCACCATCTTTGTAGCGTCCACCTTGGGTGCGTTGGAGGAAGGTATCTTGGACGATATGAACGGTTTCGATCAGGTCAATCCAGCCCGGTGCAGCGGATTCAGCGATAAAGCGACCACTCCAATCTGCATCGAACTGATAAATTGCCAACCTGTCGCTTTCTAGCAATTTGCGACCATCTTGAGTCGCGACTTGGAAGACAGTTTTCTCATCCTTGGCACTGCGAAGCCGCTCTTGCAGCTTCGAGAGTCCCCGCTCCCGCTGGAGTCTGGCTTCCATCTGCTTGGTCTGAAATTGGGCTTGGCGACGGCTAGCAGTCTGTTGGATTGGGAAGCTAAAAGCTTTAGCGTAGTTGAGCATGGCTTTGAGTTCTGACTCCTGCCAGTTCCGTGCTCCAGAGTTCTGGTACACGCCCAACATGCCGATCAATTGGTTGTTTTGAACGATCGGCACAACGATATATGCCTTCATTTGTAGCGGTTCGAGGGATTCTAGTAAGCAACGATCGAATCCTTTGGTTTGAATATCGTTGACAACGTAGTAATCTTTATAGTTATCGCCCGTAATCGAGTAGTCTAGGTCGAGGGAAGTGCCCGCTTTTGCCCAGTTTACGCCGACAGATTCCGCGATTACCTGACTGCTCCAATCGCTATGGTAGGCGACAACCATCGATCGATCGGCTTGAAGGGTGTGGCGGATATCATCCAAAGTACTCTGCATCAACTCTTGTGCTTCGATCTCGATCGCCGCCAACAGATCCCGACGCTGGGATAGTTGGAGTAGGGGCTGATTGGGTTGGAGCGCAAGCGTTAATTCTAGGGACAATTGGGAGAGGCAAGCAGTCTCAGCTTCCGACCACTGGCGAGTTTGAGCGCACTGATGAACTACTAATAAGCCCCAGACGCGACCTAAAGTAAAGGAATCAGTAGCTGCTGAATAACCATTAATTAAAATCGGAATTGCAACCGTTGCTTGGACTTGATATAAGTCTAGGATTTGCTTTTGGTAAGGACTAGTTTCGCTATTAATTAACGCAATTGCGCGTTGGGAGCGATCGTCGGTTAGTTGCTCGAACCCAAACCCAATTTGGGGAATTTCTACGCCCAATGTCGGTGTAAATCCAGCTTCTACAGCTTCAGCAACCACTTTACCAGTCGCTGCACCCGTCAATTCATAGATTAAGACTCGATCGGCTTTAATCAGGCTGCGAATGTCGGCAACGGCACTACTAAATGCAGCGGTAGGTGTAGCTGCTTGTCTAATTCTGGTGGCGATTTGATAAACTTGGTCGGCATCGATACTAGCCGCCGCTGGAGCAGTTGGAGCAGAACTTGGAAGTGTCAAAAATCCAGCTAATTCTCGTGCTTTACGAAGATTTTGGCGGAGGGGTTCAGTATTAGCGCCATTAGAGTTGTCTAGTTTAACTTGAGTATCTTGAAGAATAGACAACAATTGCTGTTTGGCGCTAGTACTATTCATCGCAGTTCGATCTGGGGGAGTAAACATCTGTTGTTCTGGTGATGGGGCAGGGTTAAATGTATCTGTGCCTTTATCCGTTCGGGCAATTCGGTTTCTTTCAGCGTAGATATCTTCAACTTTGTCGGATTTGTCGTCTGCTGAACCAAATAAGTTTTTTAACATTTGTGATAATTTTAATTACTAAATATTTGTAGTCGGTGGCAGAATCCCAAGGGCGGTAATCGGAATTAATTAATTGCTGAATTAGCTTCTCGCTTAGAAAACCTAATTACTTGTTGGAGATCTACTACCACCCGCGATTGTTGAGCAGCATCAATGAAATAACCAGACAAAAACAATCGAATTTGCTCGGTAAACATCGTTTCACCAATTGGCAAGCACTGTTGAAGATCGTAGATTTCAATTGTGCCAACTCGATCGATCAAGAGGGCAACCGTTTCATTTTTAACTTGGAATAGTAAACCCATGCCTGTCGAAACTTTTGGTGTATCCAGATAGCACGAACCACCCATGAGGTGGGCTAAATCGATCACCCAAGTAGCCTTGCCGCTATAATTAATAATTCCCAGTAGTGAGTCATTCATCTGCGGTACTGGCAAGATCTCAGCTAGTGAGATCTTAATAGTTGCCTGCAAATCTACTAGTGGAATTAACGCATTTAAGCTATCGCCGATCGTCAAACCTAGAAATCTTTGACTTTCCGCACTGATTTCGGTTGGTCTGACGAGTAGCTGTGGACTAGACTGGGATGGTGGCATCTTATTAATAATTTGATTCATAACTTATCGCTCATAATTCATGATTCCCAATCTTGGTTCAACCAATTAATTTAGTAACTGTTTGCAAGAAAGTCGCTTCATCTACTGTTTTGCTTAAATAAGCATCAGCACCACTCATATCGCCCCAAGTCCGATCAATCTGTTTATCCTTAGTTGAATAAATCACGATTGGGATACCTTGAGTTGCTGGCTCAGTCTTTAATTTGCGACATAGCTCGAATCCACTCTGACCAGGTAAAATCACATCAAGCACGATTAAATTGGGCTTGAAGGTTTTGATTCTGATCTCTGCTTCTTCCCCACTGGTCACTACCAAAATTGAGAATCCTTGGCTTTCTAAGCATTTTTTCAGCTTATCGGCTTCTAACTTACTATCTTCGACAATTAAAATTTGACTCATGACTATTTCACTCCAACAAGATATTTATCAAGCATTTTTAACACTGCATCCGCATCGACTGGCTTACCAAGAAAACCAGTTGCTCCGACCATTTTGGAACGCATTCGATCGATCAAGCCATCTTTCCCTGTCAAAATAATCACAGGAATATGCTTGAGACTAGGCGTTTTCCGAATTTGTTCGCAGACTTCATAGCCATTAGTAATTGGCATCAGCAAATCTAGAAAAATAAAATCTGGTTTATTTCTAATCAAGCTTGGCATGATTTTCAGCGAATCTTGGACACCATAACAACGATATCCGTTATCAGTTAGCACCCTTTCCAAAGCTTGGTAAATGAGGATACTATCATCAACACAGGCAATTAGCGGTTGTCTAGCTGAAGCATTTTCGACTCCTCCAGAAATTGGTAGTGGATTTAATCGATCGCTCATTGAGCTATTTGGCTCTGGCTGTTCAGGTCTATTTACTTTTGATTTTTGCTCGGGTAATAAACTAATAAATCCAGCTCGAAACAGTGGAATCAGGGTAGTTGTAAATTCCAGTACAGATTGGCGATTATTAGCTGCTAAACTCCGCAAGGAGCGATTACCATCGATCGCTAGTACCGTGTGATACAACTCTGAACCACTCAGCGTTTTAGAAATATCTTCGGCTGATTTGGACACAACCGGAAATAAACTAGGTGCATAAACTGCCAATCCCGCTGTTGACCACTCTTGCCATATTTGAATTGATTTGGTGAGAATTGGTTCAATTTCGAGCAGTGGAAGAATCAGATTTAATTGGCTATTTCCAGCACCAGTTTCACTCAGCTTGTAAGAGAGGCGATTGCCACTGAGCTGACTAAATTGAATAATATCAAATAAGTTTTCAACCGTCATGCCAGTGACTAGATTTGCACACTTGTCGCGATCGATTAGCTCTTCAACTAACAGATCGGCTAAGGTATGTGAATCTAATGACTTGCCATGGGGATTATTAATCTCGGCTAACTTATCCACGGGGATATCTAGTCTGGCTAAAGTTAAGCTTCTCTGCCAGCAATTGACTTGATCTACGCCTCCACCAACCCAACCCAGCCGCCCTAATCGAAATGAGAATGTCCAGCTTAATCCTGGCTCAATCTTGACGATCAAATTGCCACTAAAAGACTGAGCTTTGATATTCTTGAGCTGAATAATCAGATCTTTGAAGCTGAGTGCCACTGGCTTATTAGTACTTTGAACCATTTTTTACACCATCAATCAATCGAGATTTGTCAATTCAGTAGTCAGATGAGCATATTTATGTGTATTAAATACTTTAAGTAGCTGCCCAATCGTCGAGACCCTGTAATCGAACGATCGAGATAAATTTGTAATTAATTCCACTTAGATATTTAATCCTGGTAGTAGATCGAGCTAAGACAATCTTGGTGCAAGATCGCTTGTCAAATCGAAGGCTACTTTCAATCGATGTTTGACCCTCACTTAGGTATTATTCCCAGATCGATCCAAAAAAAAACAGGCTCGAAGTTTATTTCACTTCTGCCTTTGTTAATTTGCCTACTGGTATTAGGCGGTATAGATTAGACTCTAAGTCACCCAGATCTGTAGGTTGGGTAGAGCAAGGCGAAAACCAACAAACACACCAACACCCTAGAGATGTTGGGTTGTT
>JANNDQ010000771.1:0-2449 GCA_031387965.1 Chamaesiphon sp. OTE_75_metabat_567 | reverse complement strand
TCAAAGTGCTATTGGGAGTGATACTGTCAATATTATTTAAGTTGTAGTTAGTAATCGTACTTCCAATTCTGACTGGAATTGATTGCTTGCAAAAGCGATCGCGTTCGGTGGTATTGCCTTGAGTTAAAACTAGTACTGGCTGCATTAAACTTTTGAGCTTGCCTTTGTTTAAAGTGCTACATTCAGCCGTAGATCTACCCATTCTATCTCTAGGAATATTCAGACTGGTGGCACAAGTACTACCATCACTAGCCCCAGTTTTAATTGTGGTCAGATCGAAGGGAATCGCTCGATCAAATCGCATCGTCAACCGCAGATCTGCCTTACCATAGTAATCACCAGTTTCTCCGGTTGAATCCGTCCGCCGGAGAAATCCTAGTGGTGGTAAATCTAATGTCACTACAGGAGTACTAGAGAGATAATTAAGCAAATAAGGTTTGAAATTATCTAGTTTATAATCAGCAGGAGCTGAAGTATCATTAGTTAGTGGCGTAGTTTTGTTGTTAGCTAGTTTATTAGCCTTAACTACTCGACCATCCGAGAGGGTAATGTTTTCACTGCCGCCAGGCATAACTATATAGTTAAAACCAGTTGCTCTACCATCATTTGCTAAGTCCTCAGTATAAATATCACCCACTGCCGTAATTGAATAATTTAAACTATCATTTGTGATTCCAGCATTCGGCCCAGCAAAACGTAGCCCATTAGGATCATTAGAGTTGATAGTTAAGGCTTTATTAGTATGGATTCTTCCATAGAGATCCATCTGCGAGTAAGGACTGATATCTAAATCATTGTTGTAAAATGCCCCAAATTGAAACAGGGGAATAGCTCGAACCCTAAAATCCATCTGCAAGACAGCATTGATATTACTGTTATTGGCGGCGCGACCTGCATTTGTAGCGGCAGCAGCGGCAGCTTTGGTGTCATAGGATGCGATCAGAGCAACATCTCCAGCGATTTTAACTGGACGATTTTTCGCTGCAATTTCAGCAGGATCGAAGCTTGCAAAAGCGTTGGACTCTACTAAATTTGGTTTTTTGGCAGTGGAGTAGACGGTATATACATATTCCTGAGCATTTAGTCCAGCATAAGCTTGCCCAGACAAAATTCTAGCAGGTTGTGGCCCTAGAGTGGGATCGGTAGGGTCTTGATAATTGGTGCGATCGGCTACAAATGTATGCGCGATATAGTTACTACTGCTACGATTATTATCTTGCTCACTCAAGACAATACTGCCATTGCCATCTTTTACTGTCGCAATATTGTTGTTGTTTCTAAATCCGTAATTCTGACACTGGAAATCATCACCAGTGCTAGCTACCGCAGTAGTAGTCAGAGGTAAAGCAAAGCAGTTGGTGATATTAGCTGGAGTGACAGGTGAAGTTCTGGTAATCTGACCTGGGCTTAACCCAGAAGGTAGGGTGTATCCAAGAAATTTTTGACGGAGCTGATCAGCACGTCGATTCAAGCCTGATTCAGCCACGTAGAAACTATTGTTTCCATCCACATATGCATCCGTGGATGACTTGCTCAAGTTGGTGATCGTCATGTATGCCAGCAACAGACTAAACAGCATAATCGAGACGATCGAAATCATCATCATCGCATAGCCTTTGTCCGATCGATCATCCTGTCGGGCTAGCTGCTGTGCGCGGAGGATAAATTGGAATGGGGTTAAATGGGGGTGTTGATTTTTCTTCATATGGAATTGCTCAAAAGTGGGTACGATAGAGCACATGTCTTGTGCTTATAATTCCCAAAATACAGAGGCAATTTACTGTTGAAGCGATATTAACAATTTTTAGTCCCATTCTGAGATCGATCGATCCTCAGATTCACGCAGTTGTTGCTGGAGATCTTGCCAGTTAACAGAACTACTTGGTAGATCGAGTAATAGTTTTCCATCCTGTAAGTAGAGTAACCTATCGCTAAACTTTGCGGCTAATTCTAATTGATGATTAACAATAATCATCCCGATTTTTTGAGTCTGAGCAATGTTAATTAATATAGTCAATATTTGCTCGGCAGTGGTAAAGTCTAGATTAGCGATCGGTTCATCTAATAGCAATATTTGCGGCTGGGTAATTACGCCTCTAGCGATCAAGACAATTTGTTTTTGACCGGCTGATAGTTGCAGTTCAGTGCGATCAAACCAATCAGTTGGGATCTGAAATTGTTCGGTAATTGTAACGATTCGCTGCTGGATTTCTGATGAATTTAGTGACTGTAATTGCAATGGATAAGCTAGCGCTTCCCGCACTTTCATTCCCAGTAGTTTCGGCTCTTGACTAACGAGCATGATCCTTTGTCTGAGCGCTATTGGATGGGTCGATCGATAGTTTTGACCATCTAGTAATATCTCTCCAGTTGTCGGCTCACTGAGACGATTTAACAGCCGTAATAAGGTACTTTTACCTGCACCTGTAATTCCAGTCAAAGTAACACA
>JANNDQ010000730.1:0-7488 GCA_031387965.1 Chamaesiphon sp. OTE_75_metabat_567 | reverse complement strand
GTGGAGCCGTCATCTGCAACTAAAATTTCCGTGTTGGGATAGGTCTGATTTAAAGAACTGTCAATTGCAGACTTCAGATAGGGGGCGTAGTTGTAATTATTGATGAGGATGCTGACTAATGGCTGATTCATATCGTCAAGTAAAACTATGTTTTCAAGAGTATTTTCGATTATCTTTCTAATTATATTAAAATAGTCAAAGGCAGATCTAATTGCAGGTAATTACATGTTTGTGTGAAGTTAGAACAGATGTGTTTCGTATTGACATATCAATAATTAGATGGCATTATTTTAATTAGGTACAATACTACCTCACAACTCATTATGCTTAAATTAGATGTTTTTCAAATTTAAATTATTTGTCACATTCATCATCATCCTAAGTATTGCCGTCCCAGCTCTTGCTGAAGGCGGCGGTGGTGGGGAAGGTGGCAACCAACAAGAGCCTTTTCAGGCTATAGTCCAAATCGTGATTACAGCCATTATTTTGAGAATGCTCAGTGTGTTTAGGTTGCCCTAATTTAATTAATCTGCTGTGTTCGATCGATCCCCAAAATATATCTGCAAGTGTAATATTTGCTGGATTTAAGATTGTTTTCACGCTCAAACAGGGATGCCCCTATATTTGAGATTGGCAAGCCGCTTTCCTTGCCAATCTAGACCAATAATACTGGCAACAATCAGGGTATAACCTGGTTCCTCAATCTGGGAGAAGATTGTCCCAAACACAAATAACGTCACCATCAAGTACTTAGACGTATCAGTCGCGCAAACACAGTACCAGACGAGCATCGCCAAATAAATATAAATTCCCAATCCCAAGACCCCCAAATCTCCCCAAATTCCCGCCCAACCAAATAGCGGCGAAAAAAAGCTAGATTTATCACCCAACCAACTTTTGCCTACTAGCACCCAAATCTCTTTACTAACCTCATGGATGGTGGCTCCTAATGGGGATAATAGATCCCAATAGCCAGGTAACATCCAGCCACCTAACCGCCCAACCGTGTGTCCAGGCCCCAGTCCCAGCCACCAATTGAGTGGAGAGTGGAAATATTGGGGGACAATCCGAAAGGTTGTAAATTTTAACCTGGTCGCTTCCCCGTCTGCACCATAAAGTTCCGGTCTGATCCAAGTTCGATAGGCATTCAGAAATTCAAAGTTATAGATCGCCCAATAGAAAATGCCACCGATCGCCATCCCAGCCAGTAAATAGATTAATGTACGCTTGACATCTTTGAAATTGAAAAAAGATAGGAGAAGATAGGCCACCATAAATGCGACTAGGACTTGTTTGGTATCGGAAATCAGTACGTGATTGATACACAGAGCCACGATTCCCAGCCGAAACCAGATCGGTTTATTTCTGGCATTGATCAAGTAGTAAGCAGCAAATGTCATGGCGACAGAACCACCGATGACATGTCCAGCTCCCTGTCCGATAAATAACCCTTTGATATTATCTTCCCGACCGATCAGATCATCCATATGAAAGATGTATTTCTGGATATGGGCAAAGAGCGTATTAATCAGCATTGCCCGTATTAACCAAGCCCGAAAAGTGTGATAACTTTGCCAGGTCATCGGCATACAAATGATCGTCAAAATCAATATAAATGGTTCTGCTAATAAGATATAGTCTAAAAACGCATTAATAATTCCAGCCTGATTAATTAAAGCACTGACGCAAACAATAATTAACAGGATAAATAAACCGATTAAAAGACGTTTGGTCAAGATTAGCTGTTTGGGATCTTTGCTACGAGAGTTGGATAATACCGAGGCACAAGCCACTGGGATGGCTAGAAAGTGGAGGAAATTGATCGCCGAAGGGATCTTGAGCGCTGTGAGGATTCGAGGAAATAGCGCAGTGCCTAGTCCAAATAATGTTAAGCGTAAGTTCGTAACATATCCTTTTTGTTTTGCTTCGGGTATCGTTTTTAATACTGAAGACATGATCTAATTCACTCCTGAGGATCTTGAATATAATTCAGGTAAAACTCATCTTAGTAAGTGAGTTTAGAGTTCTAATAGGATCGAGATCGCCTTTTAAGTAAATAATTGCTCAAAAATGGTGCTGGCATACAGATCGATCGAGTTTTGTTCGGCAAATAGTTTCATTTGACTGGGATCGGCTAGTGTCTGGGGGGATGTTGAGAGTAGAGTTGTCAGTGCCCTAGCAATTTCGGTCGGCTGGGTAGAATCTACTGCCAAACCTAACTGGTAGCGACGCACCAGCTCGCCCATCAAACCATAGTCAGAACTCAAGACTGGTTTCCCTGCTGCCGCTGCTAGTAGGAGAATGCCACTCATCCCCACATGACGTTGATAGATCGCCAAGATCGTATCGGCCAGTTGAAAATAAGTGAGGACATCCGCTTCAGGGATAAAATCATAATGCTCGATCGCTTGTAGTTGTCTAGTTTCACAGAGTGCCGTAATCTTGAGGTGAATGTCGATCCGATCGGTTGGATGAGGTTGCCCTACGAGTAGCAGGCACAACTGCTGGCAAACTGCTGGCGGTAATAATTCGATCGCTTCCAGCAGTTGATAGATGCCTTTGCGTCCATCTACCCCCCCAAACAGCAAAAATACTTGCCGATGTGGTTCGATCCCCAATTTGGTTTTGACAGCTGCCAGATCTGCTGGTACTGCGGGGTAAGGTTGCACTGGGTCGGCAAGATGGACGACCCTAATGTTTGGATGTTGAGCAGCCAGCGCGGTGGCTGCAAACGGATCGAGACAAAATACCGTCTTCAGTTGCGGGTGATGCAAGATCCGCGCCCAAGTCAGCCGTTCTCGCCACTGTTGCCGCTTGTCCTGGCGAGTAGGCTGGTAGTTGGCAAACATCTGGTAATGAAAAGTCGGTCGGAAATAGATCCCCGAAAATGAACAGGGCGATCGCAACCCCATCGCTAATGGCAATTCACAAGTATCCAGATACATAATCAGCGCGTGGGTGGTTTGCAACGCCTGGGCATATTTACAAAAGAGTTGCCATTCTCGGAAGTTACGGCGGGTGCGGCTGATTCCCGAATTACGGGAGCCTAAAGCTGTGGCTTCTGCTGCTGAAATTGGCACCAGGTTAATATCGATCGACTGCTGCTGGGCACGATCTATCGCCGCCACTGTATCGTGATGGATTTCCGCAAACTGGGGTAAAACGACGATATCGATCGCGCCCCCAAATCCTTGCTGGGATGCCCGATCGATCAGATGTTGAAGATAATTACCGTGATGCCCTCCCACAGCTAGGTCAAATAACATGAGCCGAGGCGAGTTGGCGATCGACGGTTGAGTGGCGGCGGCATCCTGCCTGACTAACTGACGCGGTTGAATTGACATGACCAAATTATGGATGGTGTGGGACTAGTGCATGAGCGTCGGTTGGGCATGATGCTCAGCATGAGCGGCTGCGCCAACGAGAATTTTGTCGAATAACGCTCGGTATCGATGTGCTTGGACTTGCAGTCCATATTCACGCTCTACTTTTGCCCGCGCTGCCTGCCGCAAGTGTTGATGTCGGATTGAGTCAGCCAGCACCCAAGCAATCCCCGCTGCGAGATCGGCAGTGTCACAGTACTTGGCGACGTAGCCGTTGTGATGGCAATCGACAATATCCATTACACCTGTATTGGCAAATGCAACAACTGGCGTACCACAAGCAAGTGATTCTGAAGCGATCTGTCCAAATGCTTCCTCAATAGAAGGGACTACGGTTACATCAGCAGCCGCATAAGCCATTTTCAAACACAAATTGTCCTGTAACTTCCCCAGATAATGCACGGGAAATCCCAATTCCAGCGGTGTTTCTGGTCGATCCGACCCGAACACTACCAGTTCAATCCGATCGCCCCAGCCCAGCTCCAGTAACCGCTCTAGAGCCTGTTGCAGCAGATGAAATCCTTTGCGGGTATCGCCTGTATCAATCGCTCCAAATAGGACTAGTTGCTTGGCTGAGGGTAAATTACAGAATTCTCTGGCAATGCTGGCATCGATCGGCTTAAACACATCAGTATCCAAGCCAGCCGGAATGACTTCAATTGGTCTGTCGCGAAACAGTGAAGACTCCCGCGCGCGCTCGGCCATCCACTGACTAGTGGCTACCACTGTGAGGTTTAGATGCTGCCAAGCTGTTGCTTTGCGCTGCCAGACAGAGCGAGACAGATCTGCCGAGCGACCGCTGTGGAGTTGGGGACAATCACCGCAGGATTCAGTATAGCGATTGCAGCCCAATGTGTAATGACATCCGCCCGTAAACGACCACATATCTTGAAGTGTCAATACCAAAGGCTGTTTAAACTTAGCAAATAGTTCGATCGGCACAAACCCATTACAAATCCAGCTCAGATGAATCAGATCGGGCGCAAATCGATCGACACTTTTGAGTAAATTAGCGGGAAACCACTGCGGTGAGAAGATTTGCTGGCGATGTTGATAAAAGTTCAGTACGGAACTATCGCCGATCGATCGCAATTTTGCCAGCAGTTTACTTTCAGCAGCAGTCACGGTAGGGTCACTACTCTGTTTGTGTTGAACTAGTAACTGGGAATCAATGTCAATTCCGAGCATTCCCTGATGGGTGCGGTAGGTTGCTCTGGCTGCGCCACCAGCGAGGTCGAAAGTACTTAAATGTAAGATTTTCATGTTCATTTATGATTTATTTCTCTAGAACAACTTCACTGTAACTACCTGATCTGACTAAATTGCCGCGCTCTAATTGATAAATCCGATCGCAATGCGCTAAGGTCGATAACCGATGAGCAATGACGATCGTGGTCTTGATCCCACTCAATGCTCTAATTGATTCTGTGACCGAAGCTTCTGTCTCTGTATCTAGAGCCGCTGTTGCTTCATCAAAAACGAGGATATCGCGTTCATGATAGAGTGCGCGGGCGATCCCTACTCTTTGACGTTGCCCTCCAGATAGCATCACTCCGCGCTCCCCCAGCATGGTTTGCAGGCCATTAGGCAGTTGTGCTACTAGTTCTTCCAGTTGAGCGGCGACAATTGCCTGCTCTAGCCTGTGCGGATCGATCTCCAAATCGGCAACGCCAAAGGCAATATTTCGCTCTAGAGTGTCATCGATGAGAAATATGGATTGGGGCACATACCCGATCGAGTTTTGCCAAGCACGAAGATTTGCATAAATAGAAATGCCATCGATAGTTATATCCCCCTCTTGTGGTATTAATAATCCCAAGATAGTATCTACTAGCGTTGTTTTACCCGATCCCGATTTACCGATTAAACCAATGGATTCTCCTTTCTTAATCACTAGTGAAACTCGATCGAGAGCTATTCTTTCTGTATGGGGGTAACTATATAAAATATTATCTAAAACAATCCTATCTCTAAAGGGGAACAGCAATTTAGCATAACTTTTACTATTTTCACCAGGGATCGATCTATAATTTTTGCCTGTATCTATACTCTCTAATTCTTTTAGATCTAGGTGTATCTTATCTAACGAAATTGAATGAAATCTAATGATACTAACAGAAGTCAGCAGGTTACTAACTGCAGGCAGTAGCCTGATTGATGCTAGTGCAAATATTCCCAACACCGAGCTGAGACTTTGAGCGCTACCCTGATTGGTAGAGATGTAAACAAAAGTAAAAATGATTAAAAAAGCAATCAGAAAAGCTTCGATCACATATCGAGGTAAATTACTAAAGCTTGATGCCAAGCTTGCACTGACAGAGTAGCGTTCGATTTGATCTGCCAGCTTGCCCTCAAAATATGACTCACAACCGATGATTTTTGTTTCTTTAAAGCCTCCCATGCCATGATTAATCGCTCGAATCATTTCGGTGAGTGCATCGGAACAGTTTTTTCCCCATCGAGCAATACTGTGTTTTAAAGATTCTAATAATCCATAGGAAATTATCAAGATTCCTCCAATGATTGCCATTGCCATTACACTGGTTTTAAGTAAAAGTCCCACAAGTGCTAGCGTAATTATGGCGTTAGAAATCGATGTCAAGAGTGGCATCATCACTCCATTACTAAAATCTCTTGTTTCGATCGTGATGTTTTGAATCAAAGAAGCACTATTTCTACCTAAGTGAAAAGTATAAGGTGCTCCTAAATATCGGTGCATCAGTCTAGCTGCTAGTTCTCCCTGTTGTCTAAACCCAAACTCGAAAATTAATCTTTGAGAGTTGAAACTCAAAAATGCTTTTAGAAAGAAAATTGCTACAACCAAACAGCCAATTACAATCGTGAATTGAGTTTGAGATCCTAGATTTAGCCATTGATAAATTGAGTTTAACAGACTATTTTGAGTAATAATATCAGGATTAGTTGCTAATGATATAAATGGTCCAATCAAACCAGTACCTATCACTTCCAAGCAAGAAACAAAAACAAAGAGTAGTACCATAAACAAGAGTTTTTTGTACTTCCCTCTAAGGATGTATAGAAATTTAGATAGGTATTGACGCATAAGAATATAAAGCTAAGCAAATCAAACAGTGGATTTAAATTAGAAATCGCTATAAGCTTCAATTCTGAAATCTATTCTTAACATAGCATTTTACTGTATCGAAACAAGTCCTAAGACTAGGATTTTCTCGTGAATATGTATATGCCTCAATTAAGTGTGGATGAGCAATATCGAATATAGGCTTAGATACATTTCTTAATACTCCCAAATCTAGAGCAGAATTACTTGGTCCAGAAAAAAGGAATGTGTTTTGTTTGTACCAGAGTTCTACTGACGGATTGTTCCATAACCTTCCTCTGAATACATCTAAACATTCATATCCATTAGACTTAAATAAATCAATCCAATATGATTGCCACTGCTCGTTGATATGATTTGGCCCTCCTTGTCCTTTAACTGCTGCACTAAAAAGAACTGTTTCGGAAGATTCACATAGTAAATTAATGAATTTTTCAGCATTTGCCTGTGAAATATGTTCTGCGACTTCAAGAGATATGCAAAGATCGAACTTCTCACTCAACTTAGGCATAGCATTGTCAAAATCCACAGGCGTGAAATCAATATTATTGCTTAAAAGAGACTCTTCTTTAACCCAATTTCCATCTAATCCTTTCAACTTTTTAGCTCCCAAAGTCTCAGCAGCAGCTAGCCATGCTCCTTGACCACAACCTATGTCAATAATTCGCTGAGGATTGTAATACTCATAAAGTAAACCCAGGATAATTGATGCGGATTTTGACATCCCTCTTTCATGGATGGTATAAAACTTTTCGTCGTACACTTTGCCAAGCTTGTCATTCATATCTGTTAAAAAACTAGATTACAAATTGAAAATCTTTAGTCTGATTGCAGCCCAACATGCGTGAGTTCCGGCGCGTAAACTCACCAACTGAAGGGTTGCCATCAGGATTGATTGCCCCGCTGGCATACTGCCAGAGATCTCGCGGGGCAATCTTCACTTGAAAAGTGCGATCCTCCCCCTTGCAGACGTGATACCACTTAGTATCCTGACATTCTTCACACCAAAACGCTTCGATCCAT
>JANNDQ010000714.1:0-5199 GCA_031387965.1 Chamaesiphon sp. OTE_75_metabat_567 | reverse complement strand
ACCCCAACTATCGGGGCACCACGCCCCAATTCTGGGGCAATCTAGCCGCTGTTGGTAATGCCGATACCTGGGAAATGTACGGTTCGCCAATCTGCGGCAAGGGCGAGCCAAATCAACTGGTATCTGTCGGACACGGTGCGCCCGTGGCAGCCTTTACCGATATTGAAATCTTTAATTAGGCGGTATTAATTTTTAGAGCAACCTTCGATTGTTTACAATCAAATCGGATTGATACAATAGAGATATCCTAGATGACTTTTGATCATGAATGTTATTCTCGATATTCCAGTAGATCTTCAGACACATATTCAGGCTCAGATTCAGGCAGGTATCTATTCAAGTGCAGTCGAATACTTTTTAGATTTGGGGCAACAAGATCGTCAGCGGCAATCTAATCAGGAGCAGATCACTCGTTTGCTGCAAGAAAGTCTGGATTCAGGTAGCGAATCAGTTACTCCTGCATATTGGACAAAGTTGCGCTCATCGATATTCGATCAAGAACACAGTCAACCATGAATCGTAAGTTAATAATTCGAGATCGGGCTACTCAAGATCTCAGACAACAAGCGAACTATATTCTTGGTAATGGTAATGTTGTTGCTGCCGAACACTTTCTTCAGTCAGCTGAAGCTACTTTTGCTCAAATATTAACCGTCCCCAGAATTGGTAAGTCAGTAGACTTCGGATTAGATCACATGGGCGAAGTGCGTCAATGGCGGATCAAGAATTTTCAAGACTATCTAGTATTTTATCGAGTAGAAGACGAGCAGATTGAGATTTTGCGAGTTTTACATGGTGCAAGAGATTTAGCAGATATTTTATCGACTCCAGACACTGGAATCTAAATTGAGCAACGCCTAAAATATAGGTAGGAGTATTTAGGGAAAGTTATGACGGATCGATTAATTCGGGCAACAGCAGCAGGTGGCGGAATCCGCGCAGTAGCAGCAATCACCACTGATCTTACCGAAGTAGCTAGAGTGCGGCATCGACTTTCTCCGGTTGCCACAGATGCCCTGGGACGGGCGATGGCAGCGGGATTATTACTGACATCGGGGATGAAAACCAAGTTTGCACGGGTGAACCTGCGGATGAAGGGAAATGGCCCAATGGGTGGATTAATGGTCGATGCTGGGGTCGATGGGACAGTCCGAGGCTACGTCAATCAGCCCCACACAGAGGAACCGCTCAATCCTGATGGTAGAATGGATGTGGGTGGCGCGATCGGGCGAGAAGGTTTTGTCTATGTTTTTCGGGATCTTGGTTATGGTCGTCCCTACTCCAGTACGGTGGAGTTAGTTTCTGGCGAAGTTGGCGATGATGTCGCTAATTATCTATTTAGCTCCGAGCAAACTCCTTCGGCATTGGTACTAGGCGTATCGATGAACAGTCAAAATGTTCAATCGGCTGGAGGCATCCTGATTCAAATCATGCCAAAATCCGCACATGATGAATCACTGGTGACGTTACTAGAATCGAGGGTGCTGGGACTGCAAGGATTTACACCATTATTAAAAGCTGGCAAGGATCTACCAGCTATTTTAGAGGAGCTACTAGGCGACTTGGACTTAAAGATCTTCCCCGACGAAAAGGAACTCAAGTTTGCCTGCCCTTGTTCTGAACAACGGATGTTAGACGCACTGAAATTGCTGGGGAAAGCGGAGCTTGAAGACATGATTGCGACAGATAAAGGTGCTGAAGCTACCTGTGAGTTTTGCGGTGAAGTCTATCATGTCAATGAGGATAAACTCGCTCTGTTAGTCGGAGAATTACAGCCTCAAAATTAATGGTAAGTGAGCCTGAAACCCTGTTGGTGGGCAGTGCCCACCCTACATCTAAAACCTAAACCCTAAAACCTAAAGCCTAAACCCTAATACCCAATATCCAGCGTCACGGCTGCCTCTACCTGCTGTTCACCACCGATGACAGGAGTAGGTGCTGCTACGTCACTAGCAACTTTCTGTCTCATCATGTTCTCCGCCATTGGTAGAGGGACGGGATTAGAAGTGCTATTAATTTGGATGCCGATGATTTCTCTGCGTTTGAGATTTAGGCTAGCTAGAACTGTATCACCTTGACGTTGAGCATCTTGGGTTGCCTGCTTGAGGGCTTGGGTTTGAGCCGCAGCAATCGCCTGTTCGCTAGCTACAAAACTAACACTATCGATCCGAGTTGCACCACTTTTAACCGCAGCATCGAGGATCGCACCCGCTCGATCGGTTGTGACCCGAAAGCTGATACTATTTGTGGCTGTATATCCGACAATTTTGGGATTACCACCGCTGGGATAGGTATAGGTGGGATTGAGATTGATGCCAGTTGTTTGGAGCTTTTCTACCTGCTGGGTTTTGAGATAGTTGATCACCCGCGTTGAGCGCTGAGCTGCCTCTTGTTGAGCGCTGTTAGGAGTTTTGCCTGAAGATTCAATCGCTAGTCGAATTTGACTGATGGTGGTGGGAATGGTGACGATACCTCTACCACTGGCTGTCAGGGTTCTAGCTGGTTTCCGCTCTTGAGCGATACCTGGGGTGATGCCTGAAACCAAGACAATACTGGCTGTCAATAAAATCGATAGAACTGGTTTAATATTTAACTGGTTAATTCTAGTCATTCGGGGGATTGCTCGTTACTGAGAGTTAGTGTTAGTGACTGCTTTGAAGATCGACATGTTTCCATTTTGATCTTGTTCATGAACGGATCATCGACTAGATGTTGAGATCGGATTTCTAATGGGCATATTAAGTACAGGAGACACCTTAACTATCTATATAAATTTACTAGTGTTCTGCGATCGAGTTAATGATCCGTAGAGTTACAGTTCTAGCTCAACAAAATTAGTTAAAATAGATCAATACCAGTGATGGCTAAAGTCGTTGAAGCATTAAAAGATATTATCAAACAAGAGTTATCGGGGCGATTGACCATCAAAGATGTTCACGATCACTCGATCGCTTGGGAAGCTTATTTTGGCCATGGTAAGCTCCATTTTGCAACTAGTACACTGGGACAAAAAGAACGATTAGTCTATCTAACAAAGCAGCATCATCCTGATTTCAAGCTGGGTGACATCGCCGTCGGACAGTCTGATTATCAGTTCATCTGTCATCAATGGCAATCAGGAAAATTATCATTGCAACAGGTTCGTCAACTAGTATTTACCTCTACTCAAGAAGCGTTTGTTCACATTCTGGCAATTGGTAATGCCGAAATGGAGTTTAATCTTGATGTCAAGTTAGATATCCTCCTATTATCAGCCTCTGTGCAGCAAGTAATTAACCCTGCCAAAAAACTGATTTGGCAATGGCAAAAAATTCGTCCACATATTTCTTCACCGTTGGCGAGAGTTTATCTATCAAATGTTGATAGTCTATATCAACTTTTGTGGCAGCAACTTCAAAGTACTAAAGCAATTGAATCTTATCAAGCTGCACTCACTCAAAGTCTGTGTCTTTATAGTATTGCAACTCAACTAAATATCGATGTTCAACAACTCAGTCACATATTACTACCCCTGGTTCGCAACCGCAGTGCCCAGATTTCTGGATATGGTGAGAAACAAGACGAAGAACGTCCGTTGATTGCCTGTATTGATGATAGTCAGACTGTTCAAAATAGCGTGAAAATAA
The DNA here is from genome assembly GCA_031387965.1 of Chamaesiphon sp. OTE_75_metabat_567. GTDB lineage: Bacteria > Cyanobacteriota > Cyanobacteriia > Cyanobacteriales > Chamaesiphonaceae > Chamaesiphon. The sequence continues at coordinate 1,573 of JANNDQ010000714.1, read as the reverse complement.
CCTTAGAAGCTCAAGGTTATGAGGTGATTAGTCTCTTGAAACCTGCTCAAGCGATGACGAAGTTAATTCGCACTCATCCAATCCTAATTTTGATGGATATTAGTATGCCAGATATTAATGGGTATGAACTCTGCCAACTCCTGCGCAAGTCTCCTAATCTAAAGCATGTGCCGATTCTCATGCTCAGTAGTCGGGATGGGATGTTCGACAGGCTCCACGCAAAAATGGTTGGTGCTAATGACTATATGACTAAGCCATTCACACCGACAGAACTGGTGAATTTAGTCAATAAGTATGTTTCCCAAGCTTTAGTAAATGCCTAAATTCTATCTACTTAGAAGTTAGTTTAGCTCGCTCGGACTGAAAAAAATCTAAGAGTTCGCGATTGACGATTTGCGGAACTTCTTGTTGAATCCAATGTCCACATTGGGGAATTAGTTTTAGCTTAAATGGTGCCGAAATTAATTTTTCCATCCCTTCTGTTAGCCGATTACTGAGGAAATTATCTTCCTCACCCCACAGCATTAGTGTCGGTACGGTAATTAGTGATGAACTATTCCAGTTTTGAAGCCAATTTTGCGGTGCGAGTGAATGTCGATAATATTTCAGTGCTGCACCTAAAACTCCAGGTTTCTCTAAAGCCTCTTTGTATATTTGATTGTCTTCAGCAGTAAAAGCCCCTTTTCTCACAGCTTGTCCCCGAAAAACATTGAGCACAAAATCTTTAAGGTTTTGTTGAATCAGCCATTCTGGCAATCCAGGCACTTGAAATGCAAACATGTACCAGCTCCGCCGTAACTGGTCGAGATTACTGCCCATTTCCTGCAATAATCGTTGCGGATGAGGTGCATTCAGAATCGCCAATCGATCGAGTATGTGCGGGCATTTTTGGGCTAGATGCCATGCAATTGCCCCGCCCCAGTCATGTCCAGCTACATGAGCTTTAGCATAGCCTAGTGCCTCGATTAGCCCGCGCACATCGCTACTGAGGGTATCGAGATCGTAGCCAGTCAGAGGTTTGTCTGAGTAATTATAACCGCGCAGATCAGGCACCACCACCTTAAAGTGACGAGCTAGTGCCGGGATCTGATGCCGCCAAGAATACCAAAATTCAGGAAAGCCATGCAATAACACTACCAATTCACCTTCACCCTGAGTTACGCAATGCAACCGGATATTATTTGTTTGGATGAACTCGTGCCGCCAACCTGAATCTAATAAGGCTGTATAAGGTGTCATGGATCTCTGACGATGGTGCGCGTTACTAGTATAAACCAGTAGTCATCGTTCGGCTGTAAAGTTGGGAGTTGGGGTTTTGAAAAAAGCGTAGTTTAGTTGACCTCCTGCGATAGTAAAAACAAAATCTTTTCTACTAGTGTTCTCGCCTATATCTTCCCCTAAAGCCTAAAATCTAAAGCCTAATACCTAACTTTCGCAGAAAGTCTAGTACATCTGACAGCTACTCATTACTAATTTCCTTGATTTTGATGTCAAAACCACGATACCGCATTCTATAAACCAATTAAGCAGAATATTGCACCCAGAATTGCTTAGATAATTGAACAAATTGATA
>JANNDQ010000709.1:0-2492 GCA_031387965.1 Chamaesiphon sp. OTE_75_metabat_567 | reverse complement strand
CGACCTTGGTATGCTCAAGACTCCCACTCTATTGACCCGGATATTTTGGTGGCCAATCCCGTGGCTATTTCAACTCGTGTTGCACCATCCTTTTTGCGCGTTGGTCAGCTAGAGTTATTTGCCCGTCGCGCTCGCAGCAATGCTCATCCAAGAGCATTAGAAGAGTTAAGCACGATCGTGTCGCATTTAATTGAGCGAGAATACAAAAGCGACATTAATCAGAATCTTGTTTTTGCCGATCGAGTCGTTGAGTTGGCGAAGCTATTTCGTCAACGTCTCACTGCACTGGTGGCCAATTGGCAACGTGTTGGTTACTGCCAGGGTAATTTTAATAGTGACAACTGCGCCGCTGGTGGCTTTACCCTCGACTATGGACCATTTGGGTTTTGTGAATCTTTTGACCCTGGGTTTCAACCTTGGACTGGTGGTGGTAAACACTTTTCATTCTTCAATCAGCCAAGCGCAGCAGAAATGAATTATCGTATGTTTTTAACAGCTTTGAGGCCGCTACTCGTAGAGGATGCCAAAGCTTTAGAACACTTCGACCAATTACGCCATGGCTTTGCAAAAGCGATGGAAAACCAAATCCAAAAAATGTGGGCTGCCAAACTTGGCCTGACTGAATATAACTCGACCTTATTTAAGGCACTATTGGAGTTAATGCTCTACTCAAAGGTGGACTACACCATTTTCTTTCGCGAGTTATCTCATATACCAGACGATATCTCAGCATTGAAAAAGAGCTTCTACGTTGAGACTTCACAACAACTCGATCAGCAATGGCAATCTTGGCTCCAAAGCTGGCGCGACCTTGTCAGGAACGACGGCAATCTGGCTGAGATCTCAAAAAAGATGAAACAGACTAACCCAAAATATACATGGCGAGAGTGGTTGGTTGTTCCTGCCTACCAACAAGCCATGCAGGGTGACTACACTTTAGTTAAGGAGTTGCAAGAAGTGTTTAGCCATCCGTATGATGAGCAATCACAGGAAATAGAAGATAAATACTATCGTCTAAAACCTCAGGTGTTTTTTGACGCTGGTGGCGTGTCGTACTATAGCTGTTCATCTTGATGTTGAATTACCCACAATCCAAATCCCCGATCGATCGTAGAAATCAACATTAAATTCTACCTCACAACTCAACTGACGCAGCAAACAACCAGTATCTCCCAACAACAACCCCAACCATAAATCTACCAGATTCAAACCCGACTTTTGCTGTAACTCCACCAACAACATCTCACCACATTCTCCCATCACAGCTCGAATCCGACTCGCCCATAACTCGATCTCCTCCCCATGAGCATTCCCCATCACTGCCTGAATCATCTCTTCAGCAGCCACCTCATCCGCCTCCACCCCCAACTTAATCACCGACTGTCGCTCTGATGGATAATCATGCTCCACTTCCAGATACAGATGCTCATCCCGTAAAATGAAAGTATTCCGATACAGATGCGCCCAGAGTTCATCAGGTACAATCGGCTCTTTAACTGGTAAATAAGCCGCCGTAATATCAGTGAGAATCGTCTCCGCCCGAACTCGATAAATCTCCGCAATCTCACCAACAGCACGCGCTCCATCAACCAGATTCAACCCATCCAAATGACTGCACAGTTCGATAAACCCAACAGTAGCAGGTTCCGCTTGAGCAACCGCCAGAATCTGCCACAAATCTAGCTCTAATTGTTGTGGCATCGAGGACAATCCAAGATTGGACATTGAGATGGATGTAACTCCACCTTATTTGCAAACTTAGTAATTTCCACTCCCAACTCACCAGAACAAGCCTTCAAAATCTCCTCCATCACCTCCACCACTTGAGCCGGAGACAAACCCAAACAGTGCATCGGCTGTACCATCAACACCTTCCCCTTATCGCTCTGCCATACCTCCGCTGCGATCGTCGTGAGACGACGCGCAAGCTTCGCATGTACTGGAGCATCTTGCCGTTCTCGATAGAAAATCACACTAGCTGCAAACCCCGTTGGAATATTAACTGCAATCTCAACGATATTACTCGCACCCAATCGCTTCGCCTTGCGTTCTAGCGACAACTTGCCGCGATTGCGGTGATAATGCCGTCTAGCAGGGCAAAGCTTACTGTCCCAGCAAGACTTTAACTTAGCGTCATCAGTGCCAACCTTGGAGCATTGAAAGCAATTGTGGGGGACTTTAGTGGGCATAATATCACCAACTATTAGAACGATTAATCCGGTTCATGTTCTGGCTCCGAATAGTCGCATTCATTACAACTGAGTGTATTGGTTTCGTCAGTCCCAAAACTATTGCTACCGCAGACTGGGCAGCATACTTCGAGTTGATCTAGTAAATCTTTTCCTTCCATTATTTATTCCTCTAACTCTCTAGATTTTGGTCGTGCCTAAAACTTGAAAACACCTCAACTGATGTTTGTAAAACCCACATCAGTAAGTGTAACCGCTCTATGAATCTCCCAGTTCAATCGAGTCTAGTTCCGCCTCCAATTC
>JANNDQ010000701.1:0-2055 GCA_031387965.1 Chamaesiphon sp. OTE_75_metabat_567 | reverse complement strand
GATGCTAGACCACATTTCAATTTACATTGCCGATCTCGATCGATCAATTGCCTTTTACGACAATATCCTCGGAGCATTAGGGATTCAGCGTTCTTTCGCAATTCCGGGGATTGCTGCTTACGGGCAAATGTTTTTTTGGTTGTATGCTGGCAAGTCTGAAGATACGGTAGTTCCTGAACGCCAACATTTAGCCTTTAAAGCGAGTGATCGTGCTAGTGTCGATGCTTTTTATCAAGCCGCCTTGTCACATGGGGGTCAAGATAACGGTGCGCCAGGAATTCGGGCTAAGTACCACCCTAATTACTATGCTGCCTATGTGATCGATCCTGACGGTTATAAGTTAGAAGCAGTTTGTCATCAATAAACTTTCTGCGAAAGTCAGGCTTTAGGCTTTAGGGGAAACCTTAGACGAAAACGATACTAGAAACGAGCAGATTTTTACTTTTACAGGAAGAACAATAAGGATTTAGGGCACAAGCTACCTGCAATTTGGCAAATACTGACCTAAATCTATTACAGTTAACAAATATATATACTTATTGATTCTCTGTCATTGACGCGATCGTCATGCAGATGGGTCTATTGCCTATTGTCTATCCCCCAATCCCAAATCGACATGACTCAATCTCCAACTCGATTTACTCAGGCGACAAACGTTAATCCTGCGACTAATGTGATCAAGGACGCTGAGTTTATTCAACGGCATATTGGACCACAGCCAGCCGACATTAATCGAATGTTGAAGGTATTGGGTGTCGCTAGTTTAAACGAGTTGATCGATCGCACCGTACCAGCAGCAATTCAGTTCCAGCAACCGCTGGCGATTGAGACTGTTCAAAGCGAATATACTGTCTTAAATAAGCTCAAACAGATTGCGTCTAAAAATCAGATCTTTCGCTCTTATATTGGCATGGGTTATGCCAATTGCATCACGCCCACAGTTATTCAAAGAAATATCTTAGAAAACCCAGGTTGGTACACTCAATATACACCCTACCAGCCAGAAATTTCTCAAGGCAGACTCGAAGCTTTACTTAACTATCAGACCATGATTATGGATCTGACGGGGATGGCGATCGCTAACGCATCTCTGCTCGATGAAGGTACAGCCGCAGCGGAAGCGATGTCCATGAGCTATGGGATTCAGAAGACTAAATTCAACACATTCTGGATTTCTGAAGCATGTCATCCACAGACGATCGACGTAATTAAAACTCGCGCCTTACCATTAGGCATTGAAGTCATAATTGGCGACCACAACAGCATCGATTTTACTCAAGAAATCTTTGGAATGTTGTTACAATATCCGGCAACTAATGGATCGATTTATGATTATGCACAAGTAATTGAACAGGCACACCAAGCAGGGGCAATTGTCACCGTCGCCGCCGATTTACTCAGCCTCACTTTACTCAAACCACCTGGAGAATTCGGTGCCGATATCGTCGTCGGCAATACCCAACGTTTCGGCATTCCCCTTGGCTATGGTGGTCCCCACGCTGCCTACTTTGCGACCAAAGATGCCTACAAACGCCAAATTCCTGGTCGATTAGTCGGAGTATCGAAAGATAAACGGGGCAAAGCTGCCCTGCGGTTATCGCTTCAGACCCGCGAACAGCACATCCGCCGCGATAAAGCCACCAGTAATATTTGTACCGCCCAAGTTCTGCTGGCGATTATGGCGGGGATGTATGCGGTTTATCATGGTGCGGATGGGTTGAAATCGATCGCCACCCGCATTCACAATCTGACAACTACCCTCGCTACTGGCTTATCAAAACTAGGTTACACCTTGGGCGATGCTCTCTACTTCGATACGCTTCAGGTCGAGGTAACTGGGAAGGCAGCAGGAATTTTAGAAGGCGCAAAACTTCAGCAAATTAACTTGAGATTGATCGATGCTAATCATGTTGGTATCTCCCTCGATGAAACCACCACACCAGCCGATGTGATGGATCTATGGCGAATTTTCGCAGGCGACAAAGCACCCGACTTCACCTACTCCGAAATCGAAGCCAGTACCTCTACATCCAGCATTCAAACCTCGACACTAGC
>JANNDQ010000406.1:0-2579 GCA_031387965.1 Chamaesiphon sp. OTE_75_metabat_567 | reverse complement strand
AACTTAAACTCTTTGAAAAATTGCTTGCCAAATCGATCGTCTTTAGCATACGCTAAGAATAGATGCTCGATCGAGATAAACTCATCTTTATATTCTCTGCAATAGTTCTCCGCTCGATCGAGTAATGTATCAAAACTTCGTCCTAGATATACCGTGCTACTAGCTGTACCAGATATCTTGGGCTGCTTGTCAATATAAGTATCCAGCCCTTGGCGAAATTGGTTCAGATTTACCCCCGCTTTGGTCAGGATGCTCGTCGCCAAGCTATCCTGTTCGAGCAGTGCTTTGAGCAGATGCTCTGACTCCATTTGCTGCTGTTGAGCAGCCTTAGCCACATCTTGAGCATTAGAAATCGCCTGAAAAGCTTTTTCGGTAAATTGTTCGGGGTTGTTTGGTTGCATGATGCGACTGGAAATAAAATTTTTATATAAGTAGCGATCGGGATGAATTTAACTCACTCACGCTACCTCTTTATTGTAGTCAGTCTGGACATTTTACCAGGATCGGTATTTACGATAGGTTGACGAGTTATTGCCAGATCCGGTTTGTAAAATCTACTAATCTTGCCCTCACCCCCAACCCCTCTGTCTTGACGCACACAAACGGGAGGAAGCCTCCCGTTCGATGCGTCGCTCCCAAGCTTGGGAGAGGGGAGCCAGAGCCGGAGGCGATGGCGGGGTGAGGGCTAACTCAATAGATCTCGATCGCCAAAAAAAGAGGCGCAATCGATCGATTGCGCCTCTTTTTGAAGTTTGTTGGTTAGTTATTTTTCCGGTTGGAGGTCATCGAGCGAATTAGTAACTTCTAGCTCACCACCACGGAGATCGCGGTAGTCAAACTCGACTCGTCGATCGAGTGCGTATGGTTGAACGCCGCTCTCGTTGCTGCGACGCTTGCTGTAGCCGAAGGAGCGAATCGTCATCCGCTGGGGTGAGATACCTTGCTTGAGCAAGTAGTTGCGAATCGTTACAGCGCGACGCATTCCCAGCGCTTGGTTGTAGGCTTGAGGAGCACGCGGATCGGTGTGTCCAGCTAGATCTACGGAAATTGCTGGATTTGCCTTGAGGACGCGGACAACCTCGGTGAGGAGAGGAATAGATCTGGGACTAATCGTCGATTTGTCCACCGCAAAGTGAACGTTGCGCGGAATACTAATTTTAGTAACTGGTGGTGTTGTTGTAGCAACAGGGGCAATTGGGGCTGGTGCGATCACGGTTGGTGAAGCAGCGATTGCTGGCTCACTCAGCGCACAATCAGCAGGAATAGCTGAAGTGGAGACAACTTGACCAAACACTCCAGGGATGGCGACTGTGGCATTCTCAGCAGGCTCAGAGGTACCGTAGCGACGATCGCTGGCGATCGCACTCAAGCTGTCACCAAACCGGAGATTGCGGAAGGTTGCCTGAAACTGACCGCGATCGTTGGCGATTACTTTGGTCAGCGGTTTAGATAGGGGGCCGTGATTGTTACCATCGGGATAGACTTGATAAATCTCGACTTCAGTACCTGGATCGGCGATACCGTCGAGGTTGACGCGATTGTTGATTAGATAAAACTCTTTTGCCAAGAATCTGGGGGCATTAATTGCACCATTCCCAGTATCAATCCGGCGATTTTCACTATTGCGAGGCGGATTAATACCGTCACCATCTTGAAAGTCTTCAACGCCTTCATTACGATCGGTAATTAGGTCGATACTCAGTCCTTCAATTTGCTGAAAGCGGTTGCTGGTAATTAGATTGCGGAGGGATGAGACGGTATTTTGATGTGGGAAAGCGGTAACTGCGACCCCTGTGCCGTTCTGGAACTCGATCGCATTGTTGGTAACCTGATGATCTTCACCCATCAGATGAATGGCAGCCCGACGGAGCCGACGACCATTTGATTGGAGGCGATTATTAGTAATTTTCACGCTGCCAGAGGCTGGTTTGAAGATAAAGATGCCACTACCGTCATTCCCACAAATCAAGTTGCCTTGAATCTGGTTATTAGCTAAATTGCCCTCCAACCGGATTGCATCCGGCATCCCCGATTGACCATTACTGAAGATCGCATTGTCAGCCACCAGCAGATTATTGGCGCTAACTTGGCTGATGATGCCACTGGCACTGTGATGCGCGATCGCATTGCCCCGAATTGTTGTACCTTCAGAATTAAAGACGTATACCCCAAAATCAGAAGTGCGATCTGGAATAGCGCGATCGGCTTGAATCCCTAACCAGTTATTTTCAACTACGATCCGTTGGGGGGCGGGTCTACTATCGAGCTGAGGATAGTTGCTAGTACCGATGAAAATATCCGCACCAGGGATATTTTGGGTGGCGGCGGCATTGCCGACTTGGAAGCCATAGATACTCAAACCCCTAATGGTAATATCATCAGCCATCAGCGACAAACCGCGATTAATTTGGGTGCTTGGGGCTGGGGTGATTTCTACTGTTGGTCGATCAAATGTCAGATTCTGAATCGTAGCTAGAGCACTGCTTTTACCACCATCGATCTTAACTTTGGGCGTAATGATCGCGGGTAGTTCAGCATTAAGTCCGATCCGAGTTTGACCAGCTGTGAGTTTAAATTGG
>JANNDQ010000588.1:0-6765 GCA_031387965.1 Chamaesiphon sp. OTE_75_metabat_567 | reverse complement strand
CTAGCTGAGTGCAGAGATGACGCGATCGAAATAAGATGCTGCTTCGGAAGTTAATGCGGAACAATCACCTTTAGCTGCACCCATTTGGTTGAAGCGTTTGCCACCGTTTGCTTCGGTGTTGGTGTCGTTGATGTGTGCTAGGGCAGCAGACTTCATGATTTGAACGGCACGGATGGTGGAAGTTGTGGGGACTCCTAGTGCTGCATAGGTTTCTTTCAAACCATTCAAACAACGATCGTCTAGTACGGATGCGTCTCCGGCTAGGAGTGCGTAGGTGACGTAACGAACAATGATTTCAGCGTCACGGAGGCAAGCTGCCATGCGACGGTTAGGGTAGCAATTACCACCAGCTTGGATCAGTCCTTGGTTTTCGCAAATCATGCCTGCTACTGCGTCAGATACTGCGCAACTAGCGTTACTGGCGATCGCGTTGACTGCATCTAAACGTTTGTTGCCTTCAGCGATGAAGCCTTTGAGAGCATTTAGATCTGCTCCACCGATGGCTGCGGTCTTAGCGTCGGCGGTGACTACCGCTCTGGAAAAAGAGTCAAGCATTGATGCTCTCCTTGTTAGTGGTTAAGATTTCTGTATCATATTAGGCAATTTCGGGTGCTGTTTCTCTGGTTATGAGAAACAAGGTAACAATCCTTAATAGTAGAGGGTAGGGAGTAGAGGGTAGGGGGTAGAAATCGATACAGTACAGGTAGCCTATTAACCTTCTGGAAACTTTGCTCCTACCCTCTACCCTCTAAACCCCTATCGACGAGGGACTAGATTGAGATAATCAATGTTGTAAGGTGAGATTGATTGTGGCTGATTGCCGATCGATCCCAGACTTTTTGCCATTGACATGTAGAGTGAAGGATCGCCTGCTTTGGCTTTTTTCTCTTGGGGCTTGTAGCCACGCACGGCAGCTTGCCAGGAAGCTTTGGGGAATCCTAGTTGGCGACGATGATAGGCATCGTAGCGTGGGGATTGGATATTGAAAGGTAGTTCACTAGCGCCGGAAGGTAAGACCCGACGGCGTTGGAACGGGACGATGCTATCACCAAAATTTTCTAGGTACTCATCGCTATTGAGTAGATCGTCGATGAAGCCAGCGCGACCTTTAGTTGCAATCACGATCGACCAAGCTATTTTCTCAGCATCGCTGTATGGATCGCGTCCTAGGACTTTTTGGATGCAGTGCGTGACAAATCGATAGTTGCTATTGAGATTGTAGAAACTCTTGGTGAAAGTATTGGATAGACACAATCCCCTGATGAAGTCACGGACAGTGATTTGACCGCTGCGAAGTTGGGACTCTAGGAATCTTTCACGATCGGTATCAAAAGCATGAAAAAATATCTGGCGATAAGCAGCGCCGATCAGAATATCAATCTCACCGGATGAGAGCAAATTATCTGTAGAAAATACTCTTGGTTGCTCGTCTCCAGCGACCTCATAGCCTTTGACGCGAGTATTCTGACTCGATGGAGCGTATTCTAATAATGGAAGTGGCATATTTTTAAAGTTATCTTCTTACGAAACTTTACATTTTCCTCATCATAGTCCTGATTTGTTACTCATCTTAGCCTCTGAGCCGAAAACATTACATTCCTTAATTTTCTCTCAACCTCAAAGCTACCAACATTCTCGCTGTTTTCAGATGTGTCACTTTGACTCACCCAGTCTGTTGTAAAGAACTAGCAACTAGTAATCTTACCAATCGTCGTCAATCAGTAAATCTGGTAGCCGCAACTTAGGAAATCGATAAAAAGTGTCACCTTCATCATTGACTTCAGGAATACCATCGAGAACGCGGAGCTGTTCATCGAGAAAGATTTTTGCAGCCTGACTACTGACCTGAGAAATTGTGACTAGCTGGATTAACGAAATACAACTATCCTGCTGTCGTAATAATTGGTAAAATGCTGCTTCTAGGCGTTTGCGTCGGTTAGATTTGGAGATAAATCCTGCGGCTACTGTCCCTAAACCCACGAGAGTCAGTAATTCAATTAGGCCCATAGCGAGTAGTTCGAGATATCAGATAATGGCTAGTATAGCGACTTTGGGACAAATCACCGCAATTCAATGATTTACCTGTGTTACCAACTTTTGTGACACAGTTTGTGGTTGGTAAAGCTTTTTGGGCCGAAATCGCCGATAATGTCACTGTCTGAACATACAAGACTATTAACTGAATTTTAAGATCCTCTATTTCTCTGTCCTCTATTCGTGGATGAACATCCTTTTCTAAATATTGCAGTTGCCCGCCTGGATGCAAACACACCGGAAAACTATACTGTGTGGGTGCTCAAGGCACCATATCCTGGCGGCTACGTGATTGAAAATGTCCCTTGGACGATCGACCTATCCCAGATTTGGCTGGGCTGGCAGGGGTTCTTTAATCCTGGCACTAGACCTATTTGTTTGCCCTGCCATCAAGAGCTAAGTATTCCCGAACTAGATTTGGCAATGGTTACGCCTGTCGATGCACCGCAACCTCAAGTGTACAGTGCAAATTTGATGCAGTACTTGGGATTGAATTTGTGGCAGTGGTTATTTTGTAAGCAGGTGGGAATCGCCTTTGCCCAAAGTCAGGGAATGGCTGTGGGGCAGGGCAAATTGCTCCGCCTGCGCTTAGAAGTTCGCGATCCCGACTCGATCGCCTTGCCATGGGAAATCATGCAGCCACAGCCAGGGAAGCCAGCGATCTCGCTCAATCGGCAGGTGTTATTTAGTCGGACAAATAGCGATGTCGAGCCGCTTCCACCCCAACGACTCGATCGATCGATTGAGATTCTCCTCGTCCTCGGTCAAAATATTCCTGGTATTCCGCAGCTCGATCTTCAGCAAGAGTCAGCTACGATCGCTCAAGTACTCAGGAATACGATGCCGAGCGGGTTCAATCCCCCAAATCGGCTCAATCCAGCGGGTTGTCGGGTCGATACACTGGTACAACCTACTCCCGACGAACTTGTCGCCAAGCTCAAAAGCCAGCCGTACAATGTGTTTTTCTATGCTGGACATGGGATGCCTGCTGCTGATGGAGGATTGCTGATCCTCAACGATATTGGTGGCATCAATGGGACGGAACTAGCGCAGTTACTCGTTCAGTGCGGAGTCAAACTAGCTGTATTCAACTCCTGTTGGGGAGCGCAGCCATATCAGCACCAACAGCAGGCAGTGCCGCGCAGCAGTTTGGCAGAAGTATTGTTGCACTATGGAGTTCCGGCGGTACTGGCGATGCGGGATACGATCGCCGATCGTGAGGCGTTGAGCTTTATCCAGACATTTACTCAGGCGCTGGCACATCGGTTGAGCATCGATGAAGCTGCGGCGATTGCCAGACAACAGCTGTTGATTTTATATAAGTTCAATCAACCTGCTTGGACATTGCCGATTCTCTACATGCACCCAGAGTTTGATGGCGAATTAATCCGCCCGCTGGCAGCGGCAATTACCGAAATTCCCCATATTCCTCAATCGATTCCGGTGGCATACATGCGATCGTTGAGTTTCCACACTCATCCTGATTTTCCGATCGAGCAAGGCTTAATGCGGGTCGGGCGATCTGCCGATAATGATCTGGTAATTGTTGAGCCGTGGGTATCTCAACGCCATGCAGAAATTATCTTCCGCGCTCCATCGATGAGCGATCCGACTGATGGGATCTACTATTTGCGTGACTCATCCCGATTTGGCAGTTATGTGCTCGATGGTGAGGGCAAGTGGCTGCGAATTCACGCACGGGAGTTTCCTCTGGAATCAGGGATGCAGGTCAAGTTTGGCAGCGAGGAAGGACAAATTCTGGAGTTTAGAATTGAGCCGCTGACTATTTAATCCTGTAAATCTGCTATACTTATAGATTGCCCTCCTGCTAAAACACATCATGTTGCCTGACAATTTGCCGACAGACAGTTCTAGTCAATCTAGTGAAGTATCTGTCAACAGCCATTCATTGAAGCAGGGAGATGTCGTAGAGGTGGAAATCACCGATATTAGCGAAAGTGGTGAAGGCGTTGGGCGAGTGGGCGAGCGAGTGGTATTTGTAGCAGATACGGTTACCGGCGATCGAGTTGCCGCGCGACTTACCAATGTCAAACGTCATTATTCCCACGGTAAATTACTCGAAGTATTAACTGCTTCCCCCCATCGCGTCCGCCCCAGCTGCATCGTAGCGGATAAGTGCGGCGGCTGTCAGCTGCAACATATTGACTATGACTATCAGTTAACAGCGAAAGAGAATCAGGTAGTTCAAGCCCTCAAACGCATCGGCAAATTTGTCGATCCTCCCGTCGCTCCCATCGTTGGCGCACAGGGTAATTTTGCTTATCGGAATAAAGTTACCTATCCCCTCGGTGTCAGCGACTCAGGCAATATCAAGGCTGGCTACTACCGCAAAGGCACCCACCAAATCGTCAACCTCAATCAATGTCCGGTTCAAGACGAGCGGTTGAATCCACTCCTCGCTGAAATCAAGCAAGATATTCAAGATCGGGGCTGGCAAATTTATCAGCCAGAGAGCAAAGGAGCCAGAGAACCCGGTGCGCGGCGGACTGGAGTCCAAATTATTGTTAGTCAGTATCAAGATGAGGGTGTAACCGAACGAGGTATCCCCAAACCCAAGCTGCGTAACCGCCCCGTGGTGACAGCCATAACTGATATCCCTGATAATCGCCCCAAATTTCGGCACCTGTTACTACGAATTGGTCGGCGCACGGGTGAAATATTGCTCACCCTAGTAGTCACAGATCTGAATATTCCCGATATCGAGGGACAAGCCCAGCGGTGGATGCAACGCTATCCCCAGCTCGTGGGAGTCTGCCTCAATCTCAATAATCAGCCCAACAATACGATCTTTGGATCAGAAACTCGCTGTATTGCGGGGCGAGAGTTTATTTGCGAGACTTTTGGCAACCTTCAATTTCAGCTCAAAGCCGATACCTTCTTTCAGATCTACACCGAGCAAGCCGAAACTGTCCTAAATCTGATTATCGATCGAGCTGGCTTTAATGGCACTGAAACGCTGATTGATGCCTATTGTGGGATTGGGACTTTCACCTTGCCATTGTCCAAACGGGTTAAAAAAGTCGTCGGAATTGAAGTTCACGCCGCTTCCGTGGTGCAAGCGAGATTAAATGCGCGACTAAATGGCATCAATAACATCGAGTTTCGGACTGGTGCAGTTGAAGAATTATTACCAGAGCTAGATACCCAGGCTGATGTCGTCCTCCTCGATCCACCCCGCACAGGTTGCGATCGCGCCGTCCTTGATGCCCTCACGGCTATGCAACCAGCTCAAATCATCTACATCAGTTGTAAACCCGCTACCCTCGCCAGAGACCTCCAAATCCTCTGCGAACAAGGCAATTATCAGCTCACTCACGTTCAACCTGCTGATTTTTTCCCCCAAACTGCTCACGTTGAATGTGTCGCTTTTCTTGCTAGGCTTTAGGCTTTGGGCTTTGGGCTATAGAGATTAGAGATGAGAATCAGGCTGCTAGTGGATTATCCGGACGCAAGCGTCCTAATACCTAAAGCCTAATACCTAAAGCCTAATACCTAAAGCCTAATACTTAAAGCCTAAAGCCTAACTAGATAAATGCTACCTACCCGTACCTAGACTAATCAGGCTTTTCTAATTACAATGGTATGTGTGAAGCTATTTATCTCTCTATCAAAAGGAGTATTTATTCCTACTTGATCGAAGCATAATGCCGACATCACCCTAGCTCAGGTGTTCTGTGAGGAAGCAGAGAGCCACACTGTCTTAGGACAGTTTGCGATTGTAATCCGGCAAAGATGCCTTACGGGGATTAAGAGGTTGCTATGGTATTGAGTCCAGTCAAGTCTGAGTGGAGTAAGGTGAGTTTTTTCTCAACTCTATTTCTTTGTCCAATTCTCGACAATCTTTTATCAGCAGTTCCTGGTAAATGGCAGGCAGAAATTAGACTAGGACTCCAAGAAGCGTTAGTTAACGCAGCCAAACACGGAAATAACCTCGATCCCCACAAACAGGTTATTGTCCGTTTTTGTTTTGAAGAGGGTGCTTATTGGTGGATCATCTCTGACGAAGGCAGTGGATTTCAGAGCCAAAACCGCAATCATCAAGAATTTTCGGCATTACCCCCCGTTGAATCAGAATCGGGACGCGGCACATTTCTCCTCCATCAAATATTCGATCGAGTCGTCTGGAATCGCCAAGGTACAGAACTTTCTCTCTGCAAGCAATTATCGCGTCAGATCGAGAGAGAGCCATTATTACGCTAGTCAACCGAATTATTTGAGCCTCTAATCTGGATTAAATCCTCCAATGAACTGACGAGATCTTGATGCAGCTTTTTCGCACCAGTTTTACTAGAAAATTGTTGATAGTCGTTTACCTGTAATGGTTTGCCAAGTTCGACTGTAACGCGATCTCGAAATTTGGGATAGGGACGCTCATAGTCGAGATTAATCGGCAGAATCTTGAGATCTAGATCTGGCTTTAGTGATACCGCTTGCGTGGCAATCCGAGTCAACCCTTCTTTAATCGGATGCAAGACACCATCGCGGAACATATTACCTTCAGGGAAAATTGTCAGCATTTCGCCTTGATGGAGCAACTCGATACTATGACGAATAACGGCTGGACTGGGCTTGGTGGTATCGATCGCAAAACCACCCAATCTGCGGACAAACCAGCCTTGAAGCCCCTTCATTTCGTTTACACTCACCATAAAGCGCGAACTTCTGCCCGTGACATATGGCCCAATGGCATAGGCAGTCAGCAGCGCATCC
>JANNDQ010000511.1:0-2849 GCA_031387965.1 Chamaesiphon sp. OTE_75_metabat_567 | reverse complement strand
CATACTGCCAAGGTATTCTTGGAGGGTATAACTACCTGCTAAAAAGAAGTTAGAAATCGGCGTAGATTGGGTGGGGCGGCAAGCTTGTCGTCCTGGAGATGCAGTATAAACCGATCGAGGTGTCTTGACGACTTTAGATTTACGTAATTTAGCTGGATTGTCACCAGTCAAATGCTGGGGAAACAAGCGTTCTAATTCGACCATCGTCGCTGCGACGATTTCCTCATCAGTTTTGTCGATCCAGTCTTTGGCAGGAGCGATAATCAGTTCCAACATCGATCGATCTGGATCTTCATACTCCTTGCAAGCTACGCTCATATCCGCATAAACGCTGAGAATGTCCGATCTTGAGAATAACAGATGATCGATGTCTGTTAACTTGCGATCGAACCACAAATGCAAGTTAATCACTGGCACGCCCTCTAATTCTTGCATCTTCTCAAAGAACTCAATCTCCTGCCACGGCTCAGGCATCAGGGTTTTAATCACATCCACAGGCATCGCCGAAACATAGGCATCTGCCACCACAGTTTCGTCAGACTGACCATTAATTCCGCGCATCACAAAATGCTTAACCGTGCCGTCGTCATTGAGCACAATTTGCTTGAGCGGCTTTTCCATCCGAATTTCGCCACCACGGGCTTGGAAATGCTCCACGATAGGCTGACATAAGCGTTCGGTCGGCGACCCATCTAGAAAGGCGATTTTGGAGCCATAGCGTTCCTTGAGGAACTTGTTAATTGCCGTCAGCGGAATCGTTGCTGAGACATCTTCGGGATTGATAAAAGTTAGCGCTTTGGACGCTGCCACAAAAATATCTGAATTGACGCGATCGTCGATACCCTGACCTCGAAGCCATTCGAGCAGGCTATACTTATCCATATCTTCGACATATTTTTGACCCCGCAGTACCGCTGGCCACAATCCCAGGGCAAATTTGATTTTTTGCTCCCAGGTGAGCATGTCATTGTTTCTGAGAATCGAAACAATCACGTTGAATGGTGCTGGGATGTCTGGAACGCTGAAATATGAGTACTTACCCGGCTGCTCTGGCTGATTGAAGATTAAGGCGTGTTCTTTCCATTGCAGATGATCTTCAATTCCCAGCTCCTTCATCAACTGGAGCATATTAGGATAAGCTCCAAAAAAGGCATGAAGTCCAGTTTCGTACCAGTCGCCATCCTCATCTTTCCAAGCTGCAACTAAGCCGCCCAAGACATCCCGACTTTCAAATAGAATGGGGGTATGTCCGGCATCTGACAAATATTTAGCACAAGCTAGTCCAGCTAAACCTGCCCCTGCAATGGCTACACGCATTTATTCCTACTACCCCTTTATGATCGACGTTCTAAGTTATTACTCTATCCAGTCTAATTATATTTGCATTTCTTTACAATTCAACGTTTTTAGTTGAGTCGATCGAGATTTAGCCTTAGTAGTATAGGATTGTCATATGAGTTCAACCTGCAACTGTTTCCCCCGTCGCTACTATTACGGTCACTTAACTACTGCTAATATTCCAGAAATAGTCGATCGCCAAATTTGTTACTAATCAAGTGAATGATAAGACTTATCTCTATTAATGACAGACAGTGGGCTATATTCGATCTATTCAGAACTTTAGTTCGACGAGATCTAGAAGCACGATATAAGGGTTCTATTCTAGGAAATCTCTGGCCGTTAGTCAGTCAGCTATCACAGTTACTGATTTATATCTATGTGTTTGCGATCGTGCTGAAGGTAAAGCTTAGTCTTAATGGTGTCCCAGAGAACAATTTTACTTTTGGCTTGTGGATATTTGCTGGATTATTACCTTGGATTGCTTTCACAGGTGGACTAATTCAGTCGGCTAGTTCGGTGATTGCCCAGCCCAATTTAGTTAAAAAAGTAGTCTTTCCCCTAGCACTATTGCCGTTGGTTCCAGTTTTATCAGCTTTTATTGAAAGTGCTTTTGGCATGGCGGCTTTGATTTTTTTCGTAGGGTTAACTACTCATACTTTACATCTAACCTTAGCATTGCTGCCTTTAGTTTGGATCACGCAATTATTATTAACAGCTGGATTAGGCTATCTTGCTTCATGTCTAACAGTATTTCTACGTGATATTCCCCAAACATTAACAGTAGTTTTAAATCTTTGGTTTTATGCAACCCCAATCATTTATCCGGCTTCAGCAATCCCTGAGAATTTTCGTAACTGGGTTTTTTGGTTAAATCCGATCGCTACAATATCCGAAATTTATCGAGATATTATCTTAGTTGGAGAAATCAAACATTGGAGTGAGTGGGGTGTAGCTACTGCACTGTCTGGGGTCATATTCTACATCGGCATAAAAGTCTATCAGCATTTGCGTTCAGCTTTTGCTGATGTATTGTAAATTGTTTAATTATTGTTTTTTAAAAGTTATACATACGTTTTGAATAATTACAATACAGATATGCGAGAAGAATTAGCAATTTCGCTAAAGAATGTATCAAAATGCTTCAAACGCTATGGGAAGCCGATAGATAGATTGAAGGAAATTTTGTTGCCTAATAAAAGTAGTAGCGATGATTTCTGGGCATTGAATGATGTAAGCGTAGACATATACAAAGGAGAAACTTTTGGGATAATTGGTAAAAATGGTTCGGGCAAAAGTACTTTATTGCAAATTATTGCCGGAATATTAACACATAGTAAAGGCGAAGTTCATGTATATGGTCGGATTTCTGCATTACTAGAGTTAGGCAGTGGTTTTAACCCTGAATTCACTGGAACTCAAAATGTATTTTTTAATGGACGATTGTTAGGGCTGACAGAACAAGAGATTAGAAATAAATTTGATGCAATTGCTGCCTTTGCAGATATAGG